>JAFUBI010000001.1 GCA_017460285.1 Oscillospiraceae bacterium
AAGTTACAAACTCTTCTGGATTAGTGGATCCAGAAAAGGTTGTATTTCTTCCAACCCACAATTACAAGAAAACCACATTGGGCGATGTCTTGCGTATACTATCTAGAAATTGAAAAATCCTACAACAACTTGACACCGTCTTACAAATCTACCATTCTTCTTTCAAAGTTGTATGGTAAAATAGCATGTAGACAAAGAAACAGAGAAGGAGGAAGGCCCTATGCAGGGAACAGTGATGCAGGTCGGATGTCTGGATACCAACTGTGCCATCCTCACCGGGAACGGAAAGGATGCTGTCGTGGTGGATCCGGGAGACGGTGCAAAAGCGATCTTGGCTTATCTGAATCGTCAGGGATTGGATTGCAGGGCGATCCTCCTTACTCACGGTCATGACGACCACACCGGCGCGGTGGAGGAGATCCGAAGGGAGACAGGAGCGGAAGTGTGGATCTCTCAGGCGGATGCATACCGTCTAAAATTTGAGGCGGATCACTTTGTGAAAGACGGAGATATACTGGATCTGGCGGGCATGGAGTTCCGCGTGGTATCGGTTCCTGGTCACACAGAGGGAAGCGTCTTGTATCTCACCGGAGACCTCATGCTGGCAGGGGATACCCTCTTCCACAGAAGTATCGGAAGGACAGATCTTCCGGGAGGAAACTGGAACGAGATGCAGAAGTCTCTCGAGCGGATCAAGACCATGGGGGACCGGGATTATCAGGTCCTTCCGGGACACGGGTCAACGACCACTCTTCAGAATGAACTCAGGAGGAATCCTTTTCTTCAATGATCCTATATCTTCAAAACGATGAATACCACTACGAGTTGGAGAACATTACCAGGATGTTCTACTGGCGCGTAGAAGTGGCGAAGGAACTTCCGGCTCAGTGGCCGGAGGAGTTTTCCTGCGCCTGGCATTCTCCGGAGGACGGCATACTTCGTGCTGCGGTAAAAGAAGAGGGAAAGGATCCGGTCTCCAGAGAGACCAAAACAGAAAAGACAGAAAAGAAGGAGATCGAGCACGAACTGTCTGTGCTGCTCTTTGAATGTCTGTCCGAAGTGACGGGCAAGAGACCCCCCTTCGGGATAATGACAGGGGTGCGCCCCGCGAAATACACAGCCAACCTGATCTCTTCCGGAATGAGCCCGGAAGAGGCGGAAAGATATCTGCAGGAACATGCTCTTGTGTCTGAAAAGAAGGCGAGACTCGTCCGCATGACGGCACAAGCGGGCATGAAGTTGGGCGAGAAGGTACGGGACAGGGGATATTCTCTATACGTCTCTATTCCATTCTGCCCTTCCCGGTGCAGTTACTGCTCTTTCGTCTCCAAATCCACTGAAAAGGAGAGAAAACTCATCACCCCTTATCTGGACGCCCTTTGCAGGGAAATGGAGTTCACCTCGGAACTGGTGCACTCCCTGGACCTGAAGCTCCAGACGGTGTACATCGGCGGAGGGACTCCCACTGTTCTGAACGCGGAGGAACTCAAGAGAGTGACAGATGCGATCCGGGATAACTTTGAGTGGCCGCTGGACAACGAGTACTCGGTAGAAGCGGGAAGACCGGACACCATCACCATGGAGAAATTTCATGTGTTGAAGGATGCCGGTGTGACCCGCATCTCCATCAACCCACAGACAGGCAACGATGATGTCTTAAGGAGAGTGGGAAGGAGACACACAGCAGCGGACATTGAAGCCTGCTACCGCATGGCGCGGGAAGCAGGGTTTGACAACATTAACGCGGACTTCATAGCGGGTCTTCCCGGGGACGACCTGGAGAGTTTCAAGAGAAGCATGACCTGGGCACTGGAAGTGCTGAAGCCGGAGAACATCACGGTACATGCCCTGACATTGAAGAGAGCTTCCCGTCTCAGGGAAGGACAGGATGAGATCTTCTCACCGGACGCTTCCGCCATGGTGGATCATGCGGAGGAAGTCCTCACAGAGGCCGATTACCGTCCGTATTATTGTTACCGTCAGAAAGGTACTGTGGACAGCCTGGAGAACACGGGCTACGCCAAACCGGGAACCGAGTGTCTCTACAATCTGTTTATCATGGATGAGGTGCAGTCCATCATCGCCTGCGGCGCAGGTGCTGTGACCAAGGTCCTGGATCCGAAGAAGAACCTCATAGAGCGCGTATTTGATCTCAAGTATCCCCAGGAGTACCTGGACCGGTTCGATGAGATGCTGGAGCGCAAAGGCATGATCAAGGAGTTTTATATAAAGAATGGTATTTGAAGAGAAAAAAAGGATACAACTGCAGGATCTCCAGAAGATGGCTCAGCTGCCCTCTTATATCGAGGAGTGCGAGGCGGAGTTCACCGAGCGGGTGGACCGGATCGCTGAGAAGATCATCGAGGCGGGCGTTCCTGTGGTGATGCTGGCAGGACCCTCTGCCAGCGGAAAGACCACCAGTTCCAAGAGACTGGCACGCGCCATGACCGCTATGGGCAAGAGAACTTCTGTCCTCTCTCTGGACAACTTCTTCAAAAATCTGGAGGAGTACCCGAAACAGAAGAACGGAGAGCCGGACTTCGAGCATCTCCATGCCTTGAATGTGGACGCGGTGAACGAATGCCTGGCGGAACTCACCACTTTCGGCTCCACCTGGATCCCGGACTTTGACTTCGCCACCCACGTCTCCACCCCTCATTCGAAGGAGGTCCGCGTGGACGAGGATTCTGCCGTGATCATCGAAGGCATCCACGCCCTGAACCCGGAACTCTCCAGCGGAGTAGATCCCAGCACAGTATTGAAGGTCTACGCCGGTCTGCGGACCGAGTACTATGAATCCCGGAAGAGGATCATCGCCACCAGGGATCTGAGGATCACGAGAAGGATGATCCGGGACGAAAGGGATCGGGGACACAGTCCGGAAAACACCCTCGCTCTTTGGAAGAACATCATGGCAGGGGAGGAGAAGTGGATCAAGCCCTTCAAGGCGGACGCCAACTTCCTTCTGAACACCGCTTTGGACTATGAGCCATGTCTCTACAGTGCGGATCTTGAAAACCTCATGAAAGAGGGAAAGGGCGGAAAGTTCCAGCCGGAGCTCACGGCCCTTTCTGAGAGTTTCGCCAAGGCGGGGCAACTTCCCATGGACCTGGTACCGAAGGATTCCATCCTGCGGGAATTCATAGGCGGTCTAGATTTGTCCTAAGTGTTAAATTATAGTGAAATGCATGTGAAGTTTTTGGCTTCTTTATTGAATTCGAAACTGCCCTTGGCTATAATGACGTTAAGTGATAAAGGGGGGAGAGAGCCCCTCCGGAAGACAAATTACAAGTTCATGAAAGGAATAAAAAATGAGCGATTTTTTTGACAAACTTGCAAAACAGGGCAAAGAACTGTGGGAGTCCGCAGTGTCCACTGCTTCCGAACTCGCGGAGAGCGCGAAAGATACAGCCAATGACCTGATCGATCAGGGCAAAGACAAGGCTGAGGAACTGAAACTGAAAGGCCAGCAGAAAGACCTGTTCACCAAATTGGGCGAAGCCGTCTTCAACGAAGCCGTAAACGGCGAAGAGTTCGACAAGGATGCCCTTTTGGACGAACTGAAGGCAGTTGCAGCATCCCTCGTTTCTCTCGATGAGAAACGCGCAGCAGCTCTTGCAGCAAAAGAAGAAGTGAAAGCCGCTGCAGAAGAAGTTGTCGATGCAGTAGAAGACGCTGTTGAGGAAGCAAAGGAAGAAGTCGAAGAGGCTGTTGACACCGTTGGTGAGATCAAGGACAGCATCGAAGAGGCTATCGAGTCTGTAGAAGACAAAGCAGAAGAAGCGACCATCACCTGCCCGGTATGCGGAGTCGTACTCCCAGCCGGCACCAAGGTCTGCCCGGTCTGTGGCGTTGAGCTCGAGTAATCTGAAATCGTAAGCCAGTTGAGCCGGCGAACCATATTGTTCGCCGGCTTAATCCGGTTTTAGGGGTACGCATTGGCAAGTAAGAAACAGACAATCACAGAGGGCGCTCTGACCCTGACACTTGCGATAGCGGTCGTAAAGGTCGTAGGGCTGATCTACAAGTTCCCCCTCATCTCCCGTCTGGCGGGCGGAGGATGGGGTTACTATCAGACTGCCTACAACATCTACAGCGCGATCTATGCGGTGGCGGTCACGGGCTTCCCGTCCGCAGTAGCGAGGCTCGTGGCGGGCTATGCCGCCAAGGGCTGTTATAAGGATGTTCTGGAACTGAAAAAACAGGCAGTCTACCTCTTTTCCATCATTGGACTCATTGGGAGCGGCGGACTGATGCTCCTGGCGCGTCCTCTCTCCGAGGATCTCATGCAGAATCCCGGAGCCTACTTCTCGGTCCTGGCTGTCGCCCCCTCCATCTTCTTCAGTTGTCTCATGAGCGCATACCGGGGCTACTACCAGGGACTTTCCAACATGGTGCCTACCGCCATCTCCCAGGTGGTGGAAGTCATCTTCAAAGCGGGATTCGGTTACGCTGCCGTTATCCTGATCAACCACTACCTCTCTAGAGAGTACGACGCTTACGGTACGGTCATGGGGATCCCCCAGACCGAGGCCACCATGGTCTCCTCCATCCTATCCTACTGCGCGGCAGGCGCGATCTTCGCGGTTACCGTGTCCACACTGGCTGGATATCTCTGCATGCTGGTGACCTACAAGAGAAAAGGAAGTGAGATCACCAACGATATGCTGGAGAACAGTCCGGAAGGGGAGCGCGTGGAAGTGCTCCGCCGGCAGATCCTCCGCTTTGGATTCCCTCTGGCTCTCTCCGCTATCGCGCTGAGGGTGACCAGCCTAATAGACAACGCCACCGTCCTTCGCCGGCTCACAGGAGTCATCGATGAACATCTGGACGTGCTGTACGCTTCCCATCACGGCCTGTTCGACCTCATAGACGTAGAGGTCACCGATCTGCCCAACTACCTGTATGAAGTGTATGGGTACGGCATGCCTCTTTTCGATCTGGTCCCAACCATTACAGCTACCTTCGGGACCAGCGCTCTGCCTCACATCACGGGGGCATACAGCAGCGGAGACATGAACGGGGCGAAGAGGGCTGTGGAACAGACCCTTTCCACCACCATGCTCATTGCGGCGCCTGCCGGATTCGGTATGGCTTTCATGGCACTTCCGCTCCTGAATCTGCTTTACCCGGCTCTTCCGGTAGGATCTCAGCTGGCAGCACCCATGCTGACCATTCTGGGCGTTGCGGCAGTGTTCTCCTGTCTCACAAGTTCCGTGAACACCATGCTCCAGGCGATCGGGAAGATCGATGTGCCGGTGAAACTGATGATGGTTGGCTGTGTGATCAAGGTGGTTACCAACTACATCTTCATCTCTATCCCTCAGCTGAACATCAAGGCGGCACCTCTCGGAAACCTGTTCTGCTATATCACCACAGGAATCGTGGGACTGCTGCTCCTCCTGAAGTACTCCGGACTGCGGGTGGATTACAAGTAGACCATGATCATGCCGGTCATCGCAGGCATCGCTACAGGAGCTGTGGCAAGGCTCTGTTACGAAGGACTGGATCTTTTCCTCCCCGGAAGGATCGCCACCCTCGGCAGCCTGATGGTCGCGGTGCTGTTTTACGCCGTTTTGACGGTGAAGATCGGGATCCTCACCAGGGAAAGCCTGTCCTCCATCCCGAAGGGAGAAAAAATTGCGGGAATACTTGAAAGAGTAGGTCTTTTCAAGTAGAATATTCAAGGTTTTGCGTATATAATAAAGTTTAGAAATGAAACGATCGCTGCGTTATCCAAAATGTTTAAAAAGAAACGAATGATCGTTCATATATATGAATCAAATTAAGGAGAAATAATTATCATGACAAAGACTGAACTCGTGGCAGCAGTTGCCGGGAAAACAGGACTTACAAAGAAAGACGCTGAGAAGGCAGTTAAGGCTACATTCGAAGCCGTCACCGAAGCTCTCGTAAATGGTGAGAAGGTACAGGTCGTTGGATTCGGAAGTTTTGAAGCAAAGCATCGCGATGCTCGCACCGCTCTCAACCCCTTCACCGGTGAGAAGATCGAAGTCAAAGAGACAAGAGTACCGAAGTTCACAGCCGGCAAGGCTCTGAAAGAGGCTGTTAAATAATCTGATCAAGGATCTTAGAAGCCCCAAGAACTTCTTGGGGCTTCCTTTCACAACATGAGGATAGATAAGTTTTTAAAAGTCAGCCGGATCATCAAGAGAAGGACAGTCGCCAACGAAGTCTGCGACGCAGACAGGGTGTCTGTGAACGGACGGATCGTTCGCGCCTCCTACAGCGTCCAGGTGGGCGATATCGTGGAGATCCGAATGGGGGACGGCGTCACCAGGTTTGAAGTGACAGCTGTTCAGGAGAATCAGTCCAAGGACATGGCGAAGACCATGTACCGTATATTATAAGACCGGAAAGGAGCAGAGGCAGGTGGCAAGAAAGAACGAACGCACGAATCTGGAAGCCAAAGCGCAGCAGGCCAAACAGTTCCGCCGCAAAGCGGTTCTGCTGGTACTGGCGGCAGCCTGTGTCTATTTCTCCATAGCGGTCATCTCGGTGCGGTGGAGGCTCCACCAGCAGGAGGAGAAACTGGCAGCGGTCATGGAACAGATCCAACTCGCAAACCAGGAGAACGACGAATTGGTCCGCATCCTGAATGGAACGGACGAGGAAGTCATCGAGCGGATCGCCAGGGAAAAACTGGGATACGCTGCGGTGGGCGAGAGAGTGTTCGAGGACATCTACGGATTCGGGGATTAAGAACTTTGAGGATAAGGCGGGCAGCGCACAGTGGTGTTGCGTCCGTCTTTTTCAGTTGGATCGAAGTATCGGTCCGGAGGCAAAAAAAGGTGAAAAGAGAGAATAAGGTCCATATTTTCGACCGGTTGCTCATCGCGCAGCAGTCTGAACTGGATGCTGCACTGATGTACCTCGCTCTGGCGAAAAAGGCAAAGGTGCAGAAGGACGCGGATACCTTCCGACAGATCGCTGCGGACAAGAAAAAGCACAGTGAAGTGTTCCGTTCCATGACGAACACCGAATTGAAGCCCAACAGGAAGAGGGCGATCCTAATCTGGGTACTGTACAAACTGCTGGGCAGGAAGGGGCTCTATCCGGTCCTTGCGGTGGCGGAATACCGGGCACATCAGCGGTACGATGAACTGGCAAGAAGGTACAACTCGGTGAGGCTCGTGTGGAACGAGCAGAAGAAGCACGGGGATAAGATCGTCAAGCTCCTTTATTGAAGCGTTGATTTTGTCTGCAGAATTGCGTGGAGTGCCTTGGACCTGCCGCACTTAGATATCCCGAAACAGACGAAACAGGTATGTGCCTGCTTTGAGTAGGCAGGGCGAGGTCAATAATTCAAAATATGCTCTCATCTCAGTATGATCAGCGGGATGAGAGTTTTTTTGAAATATAAGAACAACGCAGCTGCGCGATCAGGGATGACATCTGCGTGACAAATCTTCCGTTGGTCTGTTATTATTTTTCAACAGAAGATATTGTGCGACTTGTTTTATCGTCAACAAATTACGAAGATATGCGACCGCGGAAAGAGGGATCACGTGAAGAAATTTTTGAAAATATTTTTGCCGGTTCTCTGTGTACTGGCGATATTGGTCTTTGCTATCCCGGGAAGTCCGATCTATTCCCTGATGGCAAAAAGTTATGTTAGCGCGATTCTTGACCGTATGTCGACAGGGAACAGCAGCATGATGGTTCATCTCAAGAATACGGATCAGATACAAGAGAAACGGGATGACCTCATACAGCAGATCCTTGGTTCTTTTTCCGGAAGCGTGAGCTCGAAAGCGAAAACTCAATTTCGCGATGCTATATACGAGGTATACGCAAAGACTCAATATAGCATTAGGGACGTAGAGTCGTTCCAAGTGGACAAATTTGACTATGTTTATTACGTTTTGACGGATATTCGATTTATACATGTAAAAGAACTCGTCGGAGACGCAATAACGAGTGCAGAAGACGAACTCTCCAAGGATCCGAGTTTCTCCAGCAAAAGTGAAAATGAAAAGCAGGAGATGCTCCTGATGCGGATATCAGAGATCATTCTCGACAGGGCGGAACTCCCGGAGTATCAGGGCACGACGACTCGGAATATTTCCTACGAAAAGCTGGACAGCGGATACGGTGTGACAGAAAATGAGATATCTCTGCTAAGTTTTCTGATCTGTTATGGATTGGACTAGAAAAGAAAGATAAAGTCTCTTTGCGAAGTTGGTAAGGTGAGAAAGCAGGTGATTATAGAATGATCGTACATGCAAGTCAAAAGAAAGCGATTCAAAACATTGCTGTTTTTTAGTGGAAAGTATTATGCTTAGGAATAATTGTTCTCGAGATGAGGCTGTGCAAATCCTCATAAAAACGGTAACATATGAAGCACTCATGGATGTGGAAACTGAATTGTTTTTGGAGTCCAGAGAAGCGGTTCTTGACATTTTGAACGAAGAATTTGCAGGTAATCCTTATCGATTGCTTGTCGTGTAGGATGTCGTTTTTGAATTAATGCATAAATAAGGACTACCATTTGTTTAAGGCATTCAAGGAAATCTCCTTGCTAGGTTGCGGGGAGATTTCCTTTTCTACATAACGTATAATGAGTGGTATAAGACCACTAGAAAGGAGATGACAGCATGGAACGACTCAGATGTGTTGTAGAGCGTATCACGTACCAGAATGGAGAAAACGGCTATGCTGTCATCAAGTGCAGGGCAAACGGTTATCAGGACCTGGTTACTGTCGTAGGCAATATGCCGGAAGTACATGTCGGTAGCGTTCTGAATCTGGGAGGTTTTTGGAAGGTAGATTCCAAATTCGGGAGACAGTTTTCTATGACCGAGTTCGAGGAGACTCTTCCCGCAACAGCATACGGGATCGAAAAGTATCTTGGCAGTGGACTTGTGAAGGGGATCGGACCCAAGTTCGCACATCAGATCGTGGCAAAGTTCGGAAAAGACACATTGGACATCATCGAGGATGATCCGGATCGTCTCCTGGAAGTCTACGGGATCGGAAAAGTTCGTGTGGAGCGCATCAAGCAGAGCTGGCAGGAACAAAAAGAAGTCAAGAACATCATGCTGTTCCTTCAGGGGCATGACGTTAGCACCAGTCACGCTACGAAGATCTACAAGACCTATGGGGATGACAGCCTCAAAGTGGTGAAGGAGAATCCGTACCGTCTGGCGGATGATATCTGGGGGATCGGGTTTCGGACCGCAGATACCATTGCGGAGAAGATCGGGTTTGGGCATGACCAGTATGTTCGGCTGCGCAGCGGTTTGCTTTACGCGCTGAATCAGCTTGCGGACGATGGCCACTGCTTTGCTTATAAAAACATGCTTCTCAAAGAGGGAGCAGAACTATTGGATGTGGAGCCCTCCTCATTGAAAGAGGTCGTGGAGGAGATGATCCGGAACGAGGATGTCATCCTTGAGACGGTAGGAGACAGCGGAGACAAAGATAAAGACACAGCGATCTATCTTCCTCCCTTCTATTTCGCGGAGACAGGTGTGGCAAGGCGTCTGAACGAGATCTATGGTGGTGAACACCAGTTGTCCTTCCGGAATGAAGGATTGGCAGATCGCATCCAGAAAAGAACGTCGATCCAGTATGACCCGGTGCAGTTGGAGGCGATCCAGACCGCGGTGACAAGCAAGATCATGCTGCTCACAGGAGGACCTGGGACAGGCAAAACGACCACGACATTGGGGATCATCACCGCCTATCGGGAAAGCGGTGCTCACATCCTTCTGGCAGCTCCAACCGGGAGAGCGGCGAAGCGTCTGTCCGAAGCCACCGGCATGGAGGCGAAGACGATCCATCGTCTGCTGGAGGTCAAACCGCCTGAGGGGTATCAGCGGAACGCGGAGAATCCCCTGGAGGGGGATGTTCTCATCGTGGATGAGTGCTCCATGATCGACATCATGCTGATGTACAACCTCCTCAAAGCGGTACCTGACACTATGACCCTCATCCTGGTGGGGGATGTGGATCAATTACCCAGCGTGGGAGCGGGAAACGTCCTTCGGGACATCATCGACTCGGAGCGATATCCGGTCGTTTGCCTCACCAAGATCTTCCGCCAGGCTCAGCAGAGCAGGATCATCCTGAACGCTCACAGGATCAATCAGGGGCGGATGCCGGACCTTTCCAATGGGAAAAACAGCGATTTCTTTTTCATCGAGGAAGAGGATCCGGAGAAAGTGCCGGACCGTATCGTCGAACTCGTAAAAACGCGTCTTCCGTAATATTACCGGGTCCAGCCCTCCGGCATTCAGGTGCTGACGCCCATGCAAAGGGGCGTCATTGGCGCGACGAACCTCAATCAGGTGCTGCAGTCCACCCTTAATGGAAACGGGGACGGCCTGCGGCGCGGGGGCTATACCTTCCGTGCCCGGGACAAGGTGATGCAGATCCGGAACAATTATGACAAGGAAGTTTTCAACGGGGATATCGGTGTCGTGCAGGAAGTGGATCTGGAAGACCGGTTCCTGACGGTGAAGTTCGACGACCGGGTCATCCATTACGATGTGACAGAATTGGATGAGATCGTCCTCGCCTATGCCACGACGATCCATAAATCTCAAGGTTCGGAGTATCCCATCGTGGTCATCCCGGTGATGATGAGCCACTTCGTGATGCTGCAGAGAAACCTGATCTACACCGGTGTGACACGTGCCAAGAAAGTCCTTGTTCTCATTGGGACAAAGAAGGCACTGGCTTACGCGGTCCACAATGTGACAGTTAGCGCCAGAAATACCTTCCTAAAAGAAAGGATATGCAGAAGAACAGACCTTTCGGGTAAGCGAAGCGATTGAGAAAAGATAGCAGAGCATCCTGAGACGAAAACGGTGAGTTTTTCGTCCCGGGATCTTCTTTTTTGTGGGAAAGTATGGAACTTTGCGGAAAAGGATGCTATTATTCGGTTAGCCTGCGCTAACCGCGTTTCAGCCAAAATGGGGATGAGGTATATGCGCAGATTTGAAAAGAAGAAAGGCTTTCCGTTATGGGAAACAACAAAAATGAAAACCATTTGCCGATCTATGGACCGGGACCGGTCTATGTCGGTGTCATCGTCGCGTTGACCGCAGCAGCGGTATTGTTTCGAAATGCTTCCATATTTGCCGACGGAAAAGTGACATTTGCCCGTGTTCCATTCGTTGTCGCGGGGAGCTTCTCCATTCTTTCCGGCATAGCGCTGTGGATCTACGCGGTCCCTGTATCCAAGATCGATGACGGGATCCTGGAAAACCGGTTGGTTACGACAGGTGCTTATGCTTGGGTCCGCAATCCGATATACTCCGCTTTTAT
>JAFUBI010000042.1 GCA_017460285.1 Oscillospiraceae bacterium
ATCGGGATTTCTCAGTACTTCGTTAATTATCTTATGTACATTTGCTTTTACTGCTTCTTCTCGTTTAAAGGTGCATATGCCTATTGCTATTCTCGCAGGGTTTATCTCATTGCAATCTGTTTCATATTGCCCTCCAAGTAGGACAACATCGGTTGTAGCCTCAATCTCTATGAAAAGAATTCCATCCTCAGGAAGTTTTGAAAAGTGAACACTATACTCCTCTTTTTCATCAATAGTATCTTTCTTCACTTCTATAGGCCATTCTTCATAGTTCGCTTTGACATTAGGGTCTATTTGGTCCTGCGTTCTGGGCGTCAAGGCTACCGGGTCCGTAATTCTTGCTGTTGAGTGAACGCATTTAATACTTATATCGGAATCTTTTTCAAAGAATAGCCGAATAGTTAATGAGGTTAACCGCGTATACTTTCTCCACTTTCCAATGGAAAAAGCATTATAGTAAGTCCCTAAAGAAACCTTTTTCCCTGCTGACAAAAATAAAGCATTATCTATGAAGACTGCATCTCCACGATAATACATTTCGTTAACATCGCAGATTCCTTGTTCAGGAAAAACTATATCTTGAATGACCATTACCATTTTCCCTTTGTTATTAATATTGTTAATATCTTTCAAGAAGACTTATTGTCATGTTCTTTGAATCAAAGTTTCTAGTTCATTCACTCCGTGGTGCACAAGAATATATAAACTCTCATAAATCCTTCGCACCTTCTTATTGGATGAATTGTAAAACTTAAAGCTCACTGGTCTGTTTATCAGCAAAAATAGTGAGTCTATCTCCTCAGTCCTTAAAAGAGCAACATCCATCCTCCCTTGTTTGTACAACTTCGAAAACAAATCTTTCATGTATCCCTGGTACTCTTTTTTGTGGGTTGCGTCGATTCTTCTATATGTTTGAACACATGCCCTGAATAAACGATTATAGAAAACCCCAGATATTTTATTCCAAATATCTTCATCAGGTTCTAATATGGAGCGTATATAATCATATTCCTTTGTCATCGCATATACTTTTCCTTTGTCATGTATCGATGACCCTTCATTGTCTATTCTGTAACAATAGAAAGCCTTGGGAATATACACTAGCCTTTTGGCACGTGAAAAAGCCTGGAAATAAAACCCATTGTCTTGATATGCCGCTCCAGGCGTTTCATGATAAGAAATACCATTCTCCCTTAGAAAACTGAGTTTGTAGATTCCCGTCCAGTTGTGCATCACAAAAGCATAGACTTCTCTCTCCTCGTTGGGAACAATAACTCTATTGTAATAACTATAATCCTGCGTGATTTGTCTAAGACGCAGGTTTGTTTTTTTATTCGTAGTGGAAAAATCATAGTAATCCGCACGAACTATTTCTGCATCATACTTTATTGCAGCTTTATAAAGAAGTTCACAAGAATCTTCTAAAAGAAAATCATCCGATTCCAAAATGCAAAAAAACTCCCCTTTTGCCTCACGCAAACCAGCATTCATTGCCTTTCCGTATCCACCGTTTTTTTGATGAATCACCTTAATACGCGCGTCTTTTTCTGCATATCGATCAAGAATCTCCCCGCTTCTGTCGGTGGATCCGTCATCTATGCAAATGATTTCTATCGCTTCCATTGTTTGATTTATCGCACTTTGCAGGCATTGATCGATGTATTTTTCTACGTTATACACTGGAATAACAATAGAGACTAATGGCTTCACTTGTCACACGCTTCCTTTTAATTATTTTCAACTCTATACGTTTGCTATTTCTTTTAAGATGGCAATTGTATGCTCAATCCCCTCTTCTGCATCAAACAATCCTCTCCACCCAATTTTCTCCAATTCTGTACTATCAAGTGAAGAGTTTAACATGGGATTAAACTGTTTTTTTTCTAATTGGCTAGGTTCGTCTATTCTGAGAGTCACCTCTGCTTCTCTCGTGATTATCTCTGCCATCTGCCTAATTGTAATAATGGAGGCAGGATTTGAAATATTGAAAACGTTCTCTTCAACATCCGTTGATAGCAAAATCTTTATAATCGCTGATGCGCAGTCTAAACAGTAGCAATAACTTCTTCTTTGCTCTCCTGAACTCTTCATTACGATATCCTTGCCCGATACTGCATCAAACACCCACGCAGACGACACTCTGCTGTCCTTGGGAGATGCAGTCGGTCCATAAATATGCCCCGGTCGAACAATGATAGAATCGACACCATATTCTTTTGCATAAGCGACGCACAAGGACTCCCCTGCTTTTTTCCCTACTGCATATGAACTTCTTGGCTCTAAATGATTGATCATTCCATATCGGTCTACTTTAAGCGGTTTGCTTTCGGTGATGATACCGTATACCTCGGAACTTGATACGTATACTAACCTCTCCGCCTTATCTTTTTTTGCGATTTCCAATAGGTGTTTTAATCCAATAACATTGTCCAATATCGTCTCGACAGGCTCTTCCATGATCTTCCTGGGATCCGCATTGCTTGCGGCGTGAACAATATAATCGACTTTCATGTCAGGAGTGCCAAATGGATCTGATGCATCAAATTTCCAAAACTCTATCTCTTTGGCTGGAAGTAGGATACCAATTTGCCCTTCTATTTTTTCCTTGGATCTCCCTGCTATGACCATTTTTATCTTTTCTTTGTGTTTCTCATTAAAACGCAAAAAGACTTCAACGATAGCGGAGCCAATGAGCCCAGTTGCACCAGAAACCAATACCGTCTTCCCCGATAGCAATTTGATTTCAGGAAATTGGAGAAGCACTCTGTCTATATCTTCAATCCATTGCCTGCTGTCTCTTAACATAAAAAGCCTCACTTGAGCCAATCCATCTTTTGTGCTGCGAGAAGTGCACGGAATATTTCCAGATCCTCAACAGTAGTGAGTTTCACATTCTTTTCAGACCCAATTGAAAAATACACCTTCTCTCCCATCTCAATCATCAATGTGCAGGAAGCTATTGAATTAGTTATGCCCTTTTCTGCTGCTCTTCGATGAAGGTCGCAAATTCTCCCGAGATGAAATGCTTGAGGCGTTTGAGTTCTTTTCAGGTGGTCACGAGGATAACTACCCGATGATTCGAACCCGTCTTCTGTTTCTAACATTGCTTCTGCACAGGGTATGACAGTTGTAGCATTTCCCTTCTCTTTCGCAACACGAATGCAGTCGGAGATGATCTCTGCTGATACCATTGGACGGATCGCGTCATGTATAAGAACAATGTCTTCCTCGGAATGGACTTTTTCCAGTTCAAAGATTCCATTTCTGATCGACATTTGCCCTGTATCTCCGCCTTCTATGATCAGACGTAGTTTTGAGATATTAAATTGTCTCGCATACGCAGATAAGACCTGCTCCCACCCATGTATGCACACAACATCAATCTCATCGATTTCTGGATGTTTTTCAAATGCTTCCATTGTATATACGATGATTGGCTTCTCGTTTACCGTAAGAAACTGTTTTGGAATCTCCTGATGCATTCTGTTTCCAGATCCCCCAGCGATCAATAGCGCAATATTGGCCAAGTTACACCTCCAAAAATCATTCTTATTGTCCTTTAAACTACCAGTATCCCGTTATATGACTCCATTAAACGGAACAAGTGTATTGTATCTCAAAAATCGGATGTCTCTC
>JAFUBI010000043.1 GCA_017460285.1 Oscillospiraceae bacterium
ATCACGCATAATATGTCTGATGCTATTCGTTTAGGCAACCGATTGATCATGATGAATGACGGAAAAATCATTCTAGATATCTCAGGAGAAGAGAAAAAATCTTTGACCCGTGAACAGCTTTTACAAAAATTTGCTGAAGTATCTGGAATACAAGAGGAAACGGACTCAGTTCTTCTTTCCTAAACAAACTGACGAACATTAAGCTTAGGCAAATATGCTCCTAAGCTTCTTTGTTTATTGCGAATTTTTCTTTCGCATGGGAAAATAAACATAAAGTTTATTCTGTAGAGGTAACATGAAACATCAAAAAGTATTGTGTTCTTTATTTGTCGTCTTGGCGATCCTGGCTGGCATCTATCTCTTGTTTCCATTTGATAGTGTTCAACAGGAAGAAGTTGGGACCGTCGATTTACCTGTTCATCAGAATGTTGAAACCGAACCGGGAAATCAAACTGAATCCACCCAAACACAGGGAAATGAGCATACAACACTAGAATTACTCCCCAACAACATAGATCATTCAGAGAATCACGAAGGCATTGAATACACTTCAACTGATCTGAGTGAACTTGTTAACCTTGAGCATTTTCGTGAATCAACGATCGAACACATTTTTATGGGAACGATCAATGATAGCGGAAAGGCATCAGGATATCATTACAATGGCATCATAGATAGTCCAGGTGCGATTGTTCCCGGAACAGAAACGGAACCTGACAGTTATGGGGTATATACTGCCCAAGTCACTGTTGATGGAATTCGAAAGAGTGGAAATAAAGGGTACTCTACTTTTTTCCCAGACACTATGTCACCGCAGGATGTGATCGACGCCATTAATGAGGCGTATGAGAACAGGGTAGAGATCGGAGACGGTTTGTATGCTGGACTTACAAACGAAGGTATGGAGATAGATATGGCACTTACAAAGAAGGGAATCATCGTTACCGCATATCCAGTGAAAGAGGGTGACTAATATGTATTACACGTTTCGTACGGTGCAATTGAGAAGCCCCAAAAGAATTAAGATGAAGGTGATTCCTGTCCTTCAAACAGGGTATGAAGCTTTGTCCAATTTCATAGCTACAGAGGTCGAATCCTTCGCGGGAGATGTTCGGGCATTTCTTGATGGGGACATGAATAGTTTCAGCGGGAACCGTTATGATATTGCGAGAACTGAGAGTGACGTGACTATTACAGATTCTTTTGGTGAAGAAGCAACTTGTAAAGTGTCAATGGCGGAGTTTGAAGAACTATTGCAGTCATGGGTAGATGAAACAGAAAGAGTTCAAAGGGAAGACAGAGAGGAAAACAAGCTTGTAAAGATCCTTTGGGATATGAAAGAAACTTATCCGATCATAAAAAAAGCGCAATATGGTGGCTTGACCGCAGACCATTCAGAGGTTTTGGAGTGCCTTCTTTTGGTAGAAAATGAGGAGACCTTGAGAGAAATCGAATTGAATGGACGAGCAGAAGAAATGAGAAAGTACTTATCTGATTCATTGAGACGTAGTGGATGGGAAAAAGGAAGTTATAAAGTTTCCTTATCGTATGAATTAGCATTAGTAGAAAGATAATAGACTTCACTCCCAGAGTTTGATGTGGTATAGTGATTGGCGTGTGAAAGTTAAGAATGAGGTGCTGAAAATGGATTATACCGAGATCGAAAAGACTTTCGAAGGTAAAACATTATTGATCACTGGGGGAACAGGTTCTTTTGGCAATGCTGTTCTCAAGCGGTTCATCAAAACGAAAATTGCAGAGATACGTGTTTTTTCGAGAGATGAGAAGAAACAGGACGATATGAGACACCTTTTGCAGGAGAATTATCCGGAACAAGCTGCCAAAGTTAAGTTTTATATCGGCGATGTTCGGGATCCTGCCTCTGTAAAACCTGCTGTTCGCGGAGTTGATTATATATTTCATGCTGCGGCATTAAAGCAAGTTCCTTCCTGTGAGTTCGTTCCTGTAGAAGCTGTAAAGACTAATGTGTTAGGAACAGAGAATGTCCTTCAGGCAGCCATAGAAGCAGGTGTTTCTA
>JAFUBI010000044.1 GCA_017460285.1 Oscillospiraceae bacterium
CCTTTGCTGAGGATAAGTGAGAGCGGTACAGTCCAGGGAACGGTCCACTTTTAGACGGTGTATGGCGGTGCTGCTGAGATGGTAGAAGGATATGTGTTGGATGAGACCCGCCTATCCTTGGAAGGTGACCAGTATTCGTACACGTTTTCCTGATCCATGTGCAAACGTATAAGGTATAATGAAGGGGAACTGGGATCTGCTCAGTTCCTTTTTCTAAAGATCTCAATTTCAAAGGAAATCTAAATATGTCAAACGAATGGGAAACAAGACCCAAGAAGATCGAAGTTCGTGGGGCGAAAGTCCACAATCTGAAGAATATCGATGTAGACATCCCCCTCAACAAGATCGTTGGGATCGCGGGAGTCTCCGGTTCCGGGAAATCCTCTCTGGCTCTGGGTGTCCTGTACGCGGAAGGTTCGAGAAGGTATCTGGAATCCCTCTCCACTTATACCCGCAGACGCATGACAGGAGCCGCTGCAGCCCAGGTGGACGATATCCTGTACATCCCGGCTTCTCTTGCACTTCACCAGAGACCTAGCGTGCCAGGCATTCGTAGTACCTTCGGAACTGGAACAGAACTGCTCAACAGCATCCGTCTCATGTTCTCAAGATTATCCAGCCACAGATGCCCCAATGGGCACTACCTGGAGCCCACCCTGAATGTCGCTGCGGAAAGAGATATCTTCTGCCCGGTTTGCGGAGCGCAGGTCTTTCCTCCTTCCGCGGAACAGTTGGCTTTCAACAGCCAAGGTGCCTGCAAGAGGTGTGGTGGGATCGGTACGATCCAGACAGTGGATGAATCCACGCTGGTTCCGGACGAGTCCCTCACCATCGATGAGGGTGCTGTGGCTCCCTGGAACAGTCTCATGTGGTCTCTTATGAAGGATGTATGCCGCGAGATGGGTGTCCGGACGGATGTTCCTTTTAATCAGCTTACGGACGAAGAGAAGGAGATCGTATATCACGGTCCAGCCGTGAAGAAGCACATCTTTTTCAAAGCAAAGAACACGAACGAAGCAGGGGAACTGGACTTCACCTATTACAGCGCGGTCTATACCGTAGAGAACGCGCTGTCCCGAGTCAAAGATGAAAAGGGAATGAAACGTGTCGAGAAGTTCCTCAAGATGGATGTGTGTCCGGATTGTCATGGAACGAGATTGTCCGAAGAGGCGAGAGCGCCGAAACTGTGCGGAAAGTCCCTGGACGAAGTCTGCACGATGACTCTTTCCGAACTGGTCCAATGGGTCAAAGAGATACCATCTCAGTTGCCTGAGGATATGAGACCAATGGCGAGATCCATCGGGGAATCTTTTCTGACAACGGCGAAGATGCTGATGGACTTGGGACTGGGATATCTGTCCCTTGACCGCGCATCCTCCACTCTTTCTACGGGAGAGAGGCAGAGAATGCAGTTGGCTCGTTCCGTTCGCAACCGCACAACAGGAGTCCTCTATGTGCTGGATGAGCCCTCCATTGGGTTGCATCCCTCGAATATCGACGGACTTATCACGGTGATGGACAACCTGATAAAAGATGGCAACTCTGTCGTTCTCGTGGATCACGATACACAGATCCTGGGAGTCTCAGACTGGATCATCGAGATGGGTCCGGATTCCGGCGCGGACGGAGGAACAGTGATATGCGAAGGTGCGATCCCTGAGATCATTGGGAATGACAAGAGCAAGATCGGACCATTCCTCTCCGGCAAGGCGGAAACTGCCTTTCGGGAGCGGTGCCTGAAGGAGGAACTGTTCCAGGAAGGAACGATCTCCCTTAAGACCCATCCGATCCATACCGTGAAGAGTCTGGATGTGAAGATTCCAAAGGGAAGGCTCACCACCGTGACCGGAGTGTCCGGCTCCGGAAAGACGACTCTTATTCTGGAGAGTCTTGTGCCGGGACTGGAATCCGTCATCGAAAAGAAAAAACTTCCGGAACATGTCACCGAAGTGAAGGCGGAAGGGATCCAGCATGTGAAACTGATCGACGCCTCGCCGATCGGGATCAATGTTCGATCCACAGTGGCAACCTATGCCAATGTTCACGATGAGCTCCGCAAGATCTACGCCAAAACGCCTTCTGCCAGGAAGCATGGATATAAGGCAGGGGACTTTTCCTACAACACCGGAGATCTCCGGTGTCCTACCTGCGACGGAACGGGAAGCATCAGCCTGGATGTCCAGTTTTTGCCGGATGTGGATATTCCGTGCCCGGACTGCAGAGGTTCCCGCTATTCCAAAGAAGCCGGAGCTGTCGTGAGGACAGGAAAGAACGGGGAGACCTACTCTCTCCCGGATCTCATGGCGATGGACATCAACCACGCGCTGGAGGCGTGTGGTGATCTCCCTACCGTGAAGTCCCGACTGCAGATCCTGAAGGACCTGGGACTCGGATATCTCACCCTGGGCGAGGCCACGCCCAGCCTTTCCGGTGGGGAGGCTCAGAGACTGAAGTTGGCGTCCGAGATGGGCAGGAGACAGGAAGACACCGTGTTTGTCTTCGATGAACCCACCATAGGGCTCCATCCTCTGGACGTGAGAACACTCATGGATGTCTTCCAGACGCTCATTTCCAACGGAGCGACAGTGGTGGTCATCGAGCACGATCTGGAAGTGATCCGTAACTCGGATTATCTTATCGATATGGGACCGCAGGGAGGCGAAGAAGGAGGCAGGATCGTAGTGTCCGGTACTCCGGAGGATATCATGGAGTGTCCTGAGAGCATCACGGGACGGTATCTCAGAAAATAATATGGAAGAGGGACAGGTTTTTCGCCTGTCCCTCTGTTATATATGATGTCTTCTGCCTTATACAGCGAGATAGTTTTTTAGCTCCATGATGTAGTCGTATCCGAGTTCACTGATCTCGGAATACTTTTTTGTGATATAACCGATCTCCATCACCGTATTAGGATTGTCTTCGTCTGCCTGAAATGGAACAGCGATATAGTCACTGCCGTTGAGTTCTTCGCAAATGATCCCGGAACACAGTGTGTAGGCGTTCAGCCCGACCATCAGATTCAGCATAGTCGCCCGGTCATTGGTCTTGATGGTCCGCTTATACTCGTTTTCTCCCAAAATCTCCTCTGCAAGGTATAAAGAATCGACGGACCCCTGATCGAATGAGAGGCAGGGATAATCCTGAAGTTCCTCAAAGGTGATGGATCTGTTTTTTGCCAGAGGATGCTTCCTGTAGATATAAACGAACGCGTCGCAGTTTGTCAGGTGATGGAACTCGATGTCCGCTTCATCGAACAGTTTCATGATGTATTTGCGGTTGAAGTTGGAGAGATAGAGGATCCCGATCTCACTGGACAGTTTCTCGATATCGTTGATCACTTCCATGGTGCGTGTCTCTTTGATCGCAAAGTCGTAGATGGAAGTGTCATATTTTTTCACCATTTCCACAAACGCTTTTGTCGCGAAGGAATAGTGCTGAGTGGAGACACTGAAGGTTCGCTTGATCTCCTTTTTGTCCGCGTATCGGTTTTTCAGCAGCTCGGTCTGCTGATAGATCTGTCTTGCGCGAATGATGAAGTCGTTTCCCTCCTTGGTCAGGATGACGCCTCTGGGGATCCGCTTGAAGATCTTGATATTCAATTCTTCCTCCAGATCCTTCACCGCAAGGGATAAAGTCGGCTGAGAGATGTAGAGTTTTTC
>JAFUBI010000045.1 GCA_017460285.1 Oscillospiraceae bacterium
ATATTAGAAGAGATATGCGTAATATCAGGACTATGGGCTTAGTCTGCCCTGATGGACGGAAATCTTATCATGTGCTCTTTTCTGGACATAAAGATCGAATGAGATAGTATTCGGTCTTGATGATCAGGTAAACTACCTGCCGTCTGTCCTGAGAAGACAGACGGCTTTTTATGTATTGGAGGATACGGAAATGTGTCATGAAATACCGGTAGTTGACTTGAAAGCTACCGGAAAGAATATTCAAGAATTAAGAAGGGAAGCGGGGCTTACTGTGAAGGATCTCCAAAAGGTGCTCGGGTTCGCCAACCCGCAAGCCATCTATAAGTGGCAGGCGGGTTATTGTCTTCCCACATTAGACAATCTTCTGATACTCTCTGAAATATTGGGAGTACCCATCGAAGAGATCATAGTATGCCAGAAATGCAAGATCTCCTGAAATAATAAGACCGCAGGAAATGATTAATTCCTACGGTCTTTTTTTAGAAATTAGTCTCGGGAGGCATACAGCTCATTCAAATGGATGAGTATTTCAACATTCTTTTCCATCGATTGAATGGGAACATACTCAAATCTGCCATGAGCATTTTCGTACCCGGCACTGAGGTTCGGGCAGGGAAGACCTCTTTGAGAAAGGGCGGAGCCGTCTGTTCCACCTCGGAAAGCGATAGAGATCGGCTCTACATCACAGGAAGCGATCGCTTCTTTGAGGTAATCCACCATAAATGGAACTTTGTCTATCACTTCACGCATGCTGCGATACTGTTCATGAATATCAAGTGCCACCGTTTCCGAAGGGTATTTTCGATTGAGCTCTTCTGCGATGATCTCAAGATAATGGTTTCGGTTGGCAAATTGGATCGCATCGTGGTCTCGGGCAATGAGCTGTATTACTGTCTTTTCGCAGTTTCCCTGAATGCTCAGGACATGGAAGAAGCCTTCCCGGTCGTCTGTGTACTGTGGCTTTTCATATTTGGGAAGGGCGGACATAAACTCATTTGCTACATCCACGCTGTTGATCATGATTCCTTTTGCGGTTCCCGGATGAACGGAGAGTCCTTTGATCGTCACGGTCGCCCAGGAAGCGTTGAAGGTCTCGTACTCATAATAGCCTAGATGATCCCCGTCGAGGGTATAGGCTATTTTTGCTGCGAAACGATCCAGGTCAAGGTCCTTGGCAAGACCTCCTACTTCTTCATCAGGGGTAAAGGCAAGGGCGATCGTTCCGTGTTTGACATCAGGATGAGCAGTGTAATATTCCGCCATAGTCATGATTGCAGCGATAGAGGCTTTATCGTCACCGCCAAGGAGTGTGGTCCCATCCGTGCAGATCAGATCCTGACCAACATACATCTTTAAATTCGGAAAATCTTCCGGAGACATCACGATGTTTTTGGCGGGATTGAGGAGTATAGGTCCTCCGTCATAGTTTTCTATTACCTGAGGTTTTATATCTTCGCTGGGAGCATCCGGAGATGTGTCCATATGTGCAACATAGCCGATCGGTGTGCCTCCATCTATATTTGATGGAAGAACACCATAAACAACACATTTCTCCTCATCGAGCCAAACATCACTGACACCGATCTTTATCAATTCATCACGCAGCATTATCGCTAGGTCGAATTGTTTGCTAGTGGTAGGTACCCTGTCAGTACCATTCTGTGATTGAGTATCGATCTTTGCGTAACGGATCAACCGCTCTTTGACTTGTTCATAAAAGACACCCATATAAAACACCTCCGACGCGTCCTATTATATCACGCAATATTAAGTTTCTTTTCGCTTTTTTCTCTTTTGGATTATACTTTAGAAGATCATACAAAGGAGAACAATAATGAGGCTCATTCATCTTTCTGATTTGCACCTTGGAAAAAGACTGGACAACTACTCCCTCGCTGAAGATCAGGGATATATCCTTTCTGAGATATTGAACATCATTGACGATCAGAAGCCTGAAGCCGTCCTCATAGCAGGAGACATATATGATAAAACTGTGCCGCCTGTTGAGGCAGTCGAAATGTTCGATGATTTTCTCGTTAAACTATCCAAAAGAGGCGTCCAGGTATATGTGATCAGTGGAAATCATGATTCACCGGAGCGGTTGGCATTTGGCGAGAGGCTTATGGAAGTCAGCGGCGTGCATATATCACCTGTATATCAAGGTGTTGTGGAGCCGATACAGCAGAAAGACAGTTATGGTTTTGTAAATATCTATATGCTGCCTTTCGTAAAGCCAGCAAATGTAAGGCGTTTTTTTCCTGATGAGGAGATCACTTCCTATACTCAAGCTATAAAAGTAGCTATCGATCACATGAATGTGAACACGAACGAAAGGAATGTCCTTATAGCTCATCAATGTGTAACAGGCGCAGAGAGATCCGAATCGGAAGAAATATCAGTAGGCGGCTTGGATAACGTGGATGCCTCGGTATTTGAACCGTTCGACTATGTGGCGTTAGGTCACATACATGGACCACAGAATATTATGCCTGGTAAGATACGTTACTGTGGCACGCCCCTGAAGTATTCGTTTTCGGAAGAAAAACACATAAAATCTGTGACGGTCCTCGAACTGGGTGAAAAAGGAAATGTGCATGTGGAGACGATACCGCTAAGACCTTTGAGGGAGCTAAGGACATTGCGGGGCAGATTTTCTGAACTCATCTCCAGACAATTCTATGAGGACACAAGTTATCCTTCGGATTACATACGGGTCATTTTAACCGATGAAGAGGATGTTTTGGAGGCGATGAGTAGATTAAGAGCGATCTATACCAATATCGTAAGGCTCAAGTATGATAATACTAGAACAAGGCATTATGCCGAACTGGAAGTGATGAACGAGGTGGAAAAACGGTCGCCGCTTTCTCTATTTAAAGAGTTTTACGAGCAACAGAATGGTATGACACTTTCAGAAGAACAGACTTCATATATTGAGGACTTGATTGAAGGGATCTGGGAGGAAAAGCAATGAGACCGATACGATTGACGATGACTGGATTCGGACCCTATGCCGGGATCACTGTTTTAGATATGGAAGAACTTGGGGAAAGCGGTCTCTATCTGATCACGGGAAATACCGGAGCGGGAAAGACAACGATCTTTGACGCGATCACTTTCGCGTTATACGGCGCTCCAAGCGGCGATGTTCGAAAGGCTAGTATGCTGCGCTCCAAGTATGCAGAGGACAGTACACCGACAGAAGTGGAGTTGCTGTTTGAGTACTGCGGGCAGCGCTATTCCATTAAAAGAAGCCCTGAGTATTCTGCTCAAAAGAAACGTGGTGAAGGGCTTACGAAATATGCTGCAAAAGCCGAGCTGATCTATCCTGACGGACGTGTCGTAACAAAGATCAAAGAGGTGGATGAATCCGTTAAAAGTATCTTAGGTGTGGATCGGGATCAATTTGCGCAGATCGCGATGATAGCTCAAGGGGATTTCCAGAAGTTTCTTTTGGCATCGACAGATGAAAGAAAAGCGATCTTTACCAAATTGTTCCATACAGAACGGTATTCCTATCTTCAAGACAAATTAAAGGAAGAAAAAGGAAAACTGGATCAAAACTATAGAATCCTAAAAGATCAGATCGACCAAAACATCGAAAGTATCATATGCCCGCAGGATGAGATGATCCGTTTTGAACTTGAAATGGCAAAAGGGGGAAAAAGGACGAGTGAAGAGATCCTAGAGTTGATCGAGAAGATACTTGAGAAAGACAAAAAGGATCAGGAACTGTGTGAAGGTAACAAGAAAAAACTAAACGATCAGAGGGAAGCGATCATCGGAAAGATCAGCAAGGCTGAAGCGTGGGAGCGAAATGAGCAGATCCTGACCGAGTCCGCCCGACAGTTGGAAATTGAGATCCCGAAGCAGGAAGTCCTGGAAAAAGCATTCCTACAAGCGAAAGAAAATAATATAAAAACGGATCAACTGAAAGCGGAGATAGCTGTTCGGGAAGGACAGTTAGAGGATTACAGTCGAAGAGAGCGTTTGGTGGAGAGACAAAAGAAAGTTAACGAGGATCTTGAAGCCAGCACTAGCAAAAGGAATAAATGTTCAAAAAAACAGGAAGAATATCAATCGATGATCATCTCTATGCAGGAATCCTTGAAAGAGATGGAGAACATCGAAGCGCTTAAACTAAAAGTAGAAACGGAAAGGAAAGATCTGCAGAAAGATCAAGAGAATATAAAAGAGTGGCTCAAAGAGAAGGAAGAGGTAACGCAACTCTTTGATGAACTTGATGCCCACAAAGAGAATGTGGATCGCGCTCGCGTTCAATTGGAAGAAAAGAAGCGCCAATATGAAGAGGCATATCATGCATACCTTGATGAACAAGCTGGGGTGTTGGCGAGAGAACTGATAGAAGGACAACCATGCCCAGTGTGTGGTTCATTAACTCATCCCAATCCCGCAAAAACAACTGTAGCAGCGCCATCGAGAGAAGAACTGAACACGTTAAAACAACAGGTCGATACAGAAGAGGTTAGTGTGCGTGATCTTGCAGAGAGCTACCGAGGGGAAAGCGCGCAACTGTCGGAAAAAAATGACAATCTTCAAAAAAGAGCCCTCCTTTTCTTGGAGCCCTCTGATGAAGCGGATCTTACGGAGGCGTTGCGTAAAAGAAGCAGCGAGTTTGGATCAAAAATAGAAGACGCTATCTTGCGAGAGAAACAGATCAATGAAGAGGTGCTTAAAAAGGCGAAATTAAAGTCCGAGGTGGAGGAACTCAACAAGATAGTAGGAGAGTTAAACAATTCGATCACGGATGAGGATAAGAAGATAGCTTCCTTCCGTGCAGAGGCTGTAGAATTGACTAAGCAGATCGCTGAGTTTAACGCAAAACTACAGTTTTCTACAATGCAGGAAGCCCAAAAGGAAATCGAGGTCATCCGGGAAGAGAAAAACAGATTGGAAGAGGAACTGCGCAAGGCGGAAGAAAACTATAACAAGCAGCGTGATAAAGTAAAAGAGCTGGTTTCCAGAATGGAGGCGGCAAAGGAGGGACTTAGCGGAAAAGAAGAGATCGATCTTTTGGAAGAAAAAGAAAAAAGGAAAACGACAGAAACAGCGATCCAGAACATCGATAATGAATTGATCCAGATCAACCACCGCGGTCAGACGAATAAGGAAATAAAAGGCAGACTGCAATCCAGGACTGCGGAGATGGAAAAGATCGAGAAGCAACTTGCTGTTGTAGCTCCACTGTACGCTACCGCAAGCGGGAATGTTTCTGGAAAAGATAAGGTTATGCTGGAAACTTTCGTGCAGATGGCTTATTTTGACAGGATCATACGAAGGGCTAATGTCCGGCTTCTTGCGATGTCGGGAAATCAGTATGAACTTAAAAGAAGAACAGAGACGATCGATAACCGCAAACAAGGCGGATTGGATCTGGATGTCATCGATCATTACAACGCTACGCAGCGAAGTGTGAATACCCTTTCAGGCGGTGAATCTTTTAAGGCATCTCTATCCCTTGCTTTGGGGCTTTCGGACGAGATCCAAGCCTCTGCTGGAGGGATACGCCTGGACACGATGTTCGTAGATGAAGGCTTCGGCTCTTTGGATGATGATTCACTGCGACAGGCGTACGATGCTCTGATGGGATTGACGCAGGGAAACCGTTTGGTGGGATTTATATCTCACGTAGCGAATCTGAAAGAATGGGTCGACAAACAGATCGTCGTAGAAAAGGAAAAGACAGGCGGAAGTCGGGTATCGATACAAGTTTAGACACAATTTGAAGCTGGCGTGTATGCGTCAGCTTTTTGTTTGGACTGATTCTAACCACAAAACAGGGCAAAAAGTTACCAAATATAAGAGGGAAACGATGAGAAAACTGTGGCTTTCGTGGAAACTATACAAAGATGTTGAAAACGGAATTTTGACAGCAGTAGAATGGGAGCCGTGCTTTTTCAAAAATAATCTTTGGAGGAAAAAATGAAAAAAGTATTATCTCTAATTCTTGTTCTGGTACTCGCTTTTGCTCTCGTAGCTTGTGGCGGATCCCAGGAAGAGCCTGTGGAGCCAGTTGAGCAGGGTTCCAACACTCAGGAGCCGGAGACCAAAAAGCTCAGTATGTGCTTTATTTGCGAGGCTTTAGGTGACAACTCCTTTAATGATGCTTCCGACAACTCTCTGAAAGAGTATGCCGAAAAGTACGATGTCGAGTATTTCTGCACTCAGGTTGGTGCTGGTGGAGACATCATCACAGCTACACGTGAAGCTGCACAGAATGGATATTCCATCGTAACCACTATGTACAATGCTGAAGTGATCGCAATGCTTGAAAAGGAAGCAGCTGATTATCCGGATACATTGTTCTATCTTTTCACAGCGACTTCTGATGTCGATGCTGGTGACAACGTTGTCGGTGGTTTTTTCCGTTCCTGCGAAGCAGCTTATATGGGCGGACTCGTTGCAGGTTCAATGTCCGAAACAAATGTTGCCGCTTTTATTGGCGGTCAGGAATCTGTCAACCTCTATGACTGGATGGTCGGATATGTTCAGGGCGTGGAGAGAGGCGGCTCATCCCCTGTTTACAGCTGGATCAACGGAGAGAATCCTTGGTCAGACCCTGCTAAGGCAAAGGAACTGGCAAAGTCTTTGAAGAACAACTACAACGCAGATATGTTCTGGGGATGCGCTGGACAGTCTGGTGACGGTGTTTTCCAGGCGGTGATCGAACTTCGCGAAGCGGAGCCTGATAAGATGTTCTGGGCACTTGGAGTTGACTCCGATCAGCACGCGATCTTTGAAGCAAATGGCAAAGATGACATCGCAGAAGTGATCCTGACTTCCTGCATGAAGAACCCCATGGGTCCTGTCGGCGGTTTCATTGAAACACTTCAGGCAGGCGGAAAAGTTCAAAGCGGACTGATCACATGCGGAATCAAAGATGGCGCATGCAAAATCGCTGAAAATGATTATTACAAAGCCAATGCTACAGCAGAAGCTCAAAAACTTGTAAACGATGCTCGTGATGAAGTTATGAGCGGAGCGATCGAGATCATGGGATCTTATGGACTCAGCATCGATGAGCTCAATAAATTCCTTGAGGAGCATACGCTCAATTATCAGGCAGCCAATATGTAATTGTTGCCTAATAGGAAGAAGAAACGTTTGTCACAGGACAAGCGTTTTTTCTTTGTCGAACACCTTTATTCCTTTGCGTAAGAGAATCAGTTATAATAGTTTCAGGAGGATATAAAATGACAGATTTGGAAAAAGCAAAGGAATTGCTGGTTAAGGAAGGGCATACTTGTGTTCTGTGTATGGATGATATGACTTTTACGAGTGATGCAAACGGCATTAAACCCCTGAATTGGTGGCTTCGCGATGGATGTCGATTCGAGGGATTCAGTGCGGCGGATCGTGTTGTAGGGAGAGCAGCTGCTTTTTTGTATGTTCTTCTAGGAGTCAAAGAGGTATATGCTGATGTTTTGAGCGACAGCGCTGTTCCGGTGTTGGAAAGATTCAATATCCGTTTGTCCTATGGCCAAAAAGTAAAAAATATCATGAATCGGACAGGTGATGATCTCTGCCCAATGGAGAAGATCGCTGTACAACATGAGGATCCTGAAAAGGCATATGATGCCCTAAAAGAAAAAATAGCTGAATTAATGGCTGCAAAAAGACAAGGATAAGGAGAAAAGAATGGCTACAGTTAAAGACGGGAATAGATATGTTCCTTACGAGGAAAGAAAGGGAAATGAAAGTATCGTGTACTTCACAAGAGACCTATCTCCAGAAGGCCTTATGAAGGTATATGACCGTGTGAAGGCAACGATCAGTGGAAAAGTTGCAATTAAGCTCCATACAGGAGAACCTCATGGTCCCAATATCATTCCACCTGCATGGATCAAAGTGTTCATGGAAAATGAACTTCCTGATGCGACCATCGTAGAGACAAACACATATTATGATGGAGATCGTTACACCACGGAGCGCCACAGGAAAACTTTGGAAGTCAACGGATGGACGGAATTCACCACTGTGGATATCACTGACGAAGAAGGAACTGTCATGCTTCCGGTAGAAGGTGGGAAATGGTTCACAGAAATGAGTGTCGGAAGTCATCTCCCGAACTATGATTCGCTGGTCGTTCTAACTCACTTTAAAGGTCACACGATGGGCGGATTTGGTGGATCCAATAAGAATATTGGTATTGGCTGTGCGGACGGAAGGATCGGAAAAAAGATGATCCACGCTTCTGAAACAGACGAGTGGGGCATCGTGGAAGAAGAACTCATGGAGAAGATCTCCGAGTCCACGAAAGCAACGATCGACTATTTCGGCGAGAAAGTCACTTATGTAAATGTTCTTCGCAACATGAGTGTAAGCTGTGACTGTGAGGGTGTCGAAGCAGAGCCTGTAGTCACACCAAACGTGGGTATTCTTGCTTCTGTGGATATCCTGGCAGCGGATCAGGCAAGTGTAGATATGATCGCATCTATGAAGGAAGTGGATCGTCATGCATTGATCCATCGCATTGAAAGCCGGCATGGATATCGTCAGTTGTCCTACATGAAGGAATTGGGCATGGGCAACGACAAATATGTTCTGATCGACGTAGACAACGGAGATAAACGTATCACCGCAGCGGACGCTGTTGAAGGCGTTGTTCCTTTTCAGGGATAATTCTTGAACATTGATAAGACTGCCTAATGCACGATGCATCAAGGCAGTCTTTTATGGAGCGATATGGCACAATTTGATTTTAGCGTAGACACAAAAGAAGACCTTATTAATGCCATAAATCGGTTTGGCATAATTCCGTATTTTCGGAACTCGATACCGGGATTTTCCATAGAAGAGCACGTATCCCCACGAGCATGGTTCTCTAGCGAGGAAGGTGTATGGGAATGGAAAGGACCGGTGATCAGGGAGGCAAACTGTGCTTATGGAAAGTTCTTTGAACATAAGGCTGCCTTTATCAGTATGGATTGGTATCCTGATTTCGCAAATTTCCGCAGGGATGGATACGATTTCGATGCAAGATATGACGATGGACTTGTTTCTTTCCGTGAGAAAGAATTGTATGACCTTCTCGTTGCCCACGAACCGATCCTTTCGAAAGGATTAAAAGTCAGGGGAGATTATCGAAAAGAAGGGAAGAAGGGTTTTGAAACTTTGATCTCGCGTCTTCAGGCGACTGGATATGTAGTTATCAGTGATTTTGTGTATCTGCAAGATAAGGCTGGGAGGACTTACGGTTGGGGCGTGTCAGAATACTCTACCCCTGAAAAACTCTTTGGGGATATTTTCACTGACAGAGTCTATGCAAGAACTCCCGAAGAATCATACGAAAGGCTAGTCGCTCATCTTATGAGCATGCTCCCAGAGGCGGAAGAAGAAAAGGTCCGCAAATTTATAATAAAAGGTTAGTAGAGAGATATATGAGACTTGTTTTTATCAGACACGGAGAGCCAGACTATGACCGGAATACCCTGACAGAAAAAGGGTTTCGAGAATCAAGACTTTTAAAAGACCGATTAGTCAAATGGCATATCGATGACTTATACTCCTCACCAATTGAGAGAGCTTATTTAACAGCGGAACCTACACTAAAAGCTCTTGGCAGAAGTGCTGTGTTCCTTGATTGGATGAAGGAGTTCTATTTTCTCATACGGGATCCATTGACCGGAGAAGAACATGGCCCCTGGGACTTCTATCCGGAATACTGGACGACGCAGGATCAGTTTTATGATGCGAATAACTGGTACAAAGAGCCTATTTTCCAGTCAAATCCCGAATATGAGAAAGCAGTCATGGCATTGCGCAAAGGGATGGATGAATTGTTGCTTCAGTATGGGTTCAGAAGGGAAGGCAAATTCTATCGGTTTTCAGAGGATCTTCCACTTGAGGAAGCAGAAAAAACGATAGTGATCTTTGGCCATCTTGGATCCAATTTAGAGGCGATCGGATATCTCCTAGGGATTTCTCCGGTAGTCCTTCAGCAGACAATATTCCTGCCTACCACAAGCGTTACGATCCTAAATGCGGAGATGAGAAGAAATCGTGCTGCAATGTTTCGGGCACAGTGTTTTGGAGATGTATCACATTTGATTCATGCAGGAGAGAAACTGTCAAGAATGGGATGCTTTTCTACGATCGAGGACAAATAACGATATTGTATGCTACCGATAATTTAAATAACAAAAAAGCCGCTCTAAACATGTGAGAAACAGTTTAGAGCGGGAACTATAAATAGAAAAATAGTTTTGGGCCAGTTTTTGGGATCATTTCCTGTTGCATGATGTGCTACAGGAAGAGCAAGATTCGCAACAACTTTTTTTCCCTTTTGTCTTAACAATGTGGAGGAGCGCAAGTGCAAGGCATAAGATCAGCATGACGGTTATAAAAATATCCCAGAAACTCATCATTAGCCTCCAATCATTAAAAAGACAAAGCGGGTAACCAATGCTGCGACCCAAGCGATCACACATTGCCAAACGACAACGCCAAATGCCCATTTAGAGCCCAGCTCTCTTTTGATCGATGTGATGGCAGCAACACATGGAGTATACAACAGAGAGAAAATGAGCATTGATGCAGCAGAGGCTGAAGTCAAGAAAGACTGGATATCGCTGCCGAAAAGGATCTCCATCGTTGAGACAACACTTTCTTTTGCCATAAATCCACTGATCAATGAAGTAACGATCCTCCAGTCTCCCAATCCTAGAGGCTTCAAAAGTGGGGCAAAGAACCCTGCTATCATTGCAAGTATGCTGGTCTGGGGATCCTCAGTTAGAGAGAACCTCGTATCAAAACTCTGTAGGAACCAGACGATCGTTGTCGCAACTAGTATGATGGAAAAGGCGCGTTGGAGAAAGTCTTTTGCCTTTTCCCAAAGCAACTGAATTACATTCCGTGCACTGGGCATTCGATAATTAGGCAATTCCATGACGAATGGCGCGGGTTCCCCACGAAAGATCGTCCCTTTATACAGATATGCACATAGAATCGATAACAGGATCCCAACCACATAAAGTTCGACCATGATCATGGCACTGTTTTCTGGGAAGAAAGCGTTGACAAAAAAGGCATATATGGGTAATTTTGCTGTGCAACTCATAAACGGTGTAAGCAAGATCGTCATTTTTCGATCTCGTTCACTGGGAAGCGTTCTCGTCGACATGACGGCAGGAACAGTACAACCAAATCCAACAAGCATGGGCACGATACTTCTTCCTGACAATCCGATCTTACGCAATATGGAGTCCATAAAGAAAGCGATTCTTGCTAGGTATCCACTGTCTTCTAAAAGCGACAAGAAAAGAAACAGCGTGACAATGATAGGAAGGAAACTGAGCACGCTGCCTACACCTGTGAGGATACCGTCAACGATCAGACCATGCAGGACCTCATTGATCCCAATATTGCTGAAGGCTTGATCGATCAAGGCGATAACAGAATCGATGCCTGTTTCAAGTAACTCCTGCAATTTAGCGCCGATCACACTGAAAGTTAACCAAAAGATCATAGCCATGATCAGTATAAAGGCGGGGAAGGCAGTATATTTTCCTGTCAGTATCTTATCGATCTTTTCACTGCGCTTTCTTTCGAGACTCTCTTTTGGCTTTTTTACCGTGTCTTTGCAAATCTTCTGTATATAATTGAAACGCATGTCCGCCATAGCGGCACTTCGATCGAGACCGCGTTCATGTTCCATTTGAAGGATGATGTGTTCGACCATTTCAAGTTCGTTTTGGTCCAGATCAAGTTGACTTAGAACAAGATTATCGCCTTCGATCAGTTTGTTAGCCGCAAAGCGAACAGGAATCCCCGCACGTTTCGCGTGATCATCTATCAAGTGTATGATCGCGTGAATACACCGGTGAACAGCACCGCCGTGATTGTTTTCGTCACAGAAATCCTGTTTTAGAGGCTTTTCCTGATAATGAGCGACATGGAGAGCGTGGTCTACAAGTTCCTGCACACCTTCATTTTTTATCGCTGAGATCGGAACAACAGGAACGCCTAATGCGGACTCCAATCTGTTTATGTCGATAATGCCACCATTCGAAATGATCTCGTCCATCATATTAAGGGCTACGACCATTGGAGTTCCCATCTCCAATAACTGCATGGTGAGGTAGAGGTTTCTTTCGATATTGGTAGCGTCGACGATATTGATGATCGCTTTGGGCTTTTCATCCAAAACAAAACTTCTCGAAACTAGCTCCTCATTTGTGTACGGAGACATAGAATAGATACCGGGTAGATCTGTGATCAATGTATTTTTATGTCCCTGGATCGGACCGTCTTTTCGGTCAACCGTAACACCGGGAAAGTTCCCAACATGCTGATTGGAACCTGTCAAGAGATTGAACAATGTCGTTTTTCCGCTGTTTTGATTTCCTACCAGTGCAAAAGTGAGAAGTGTATTATCAGGTAAAGGATCACCACTTCCTTTGGGATGGAATTTTCCACCTTCTCCCAATCCAGGGTGTGCGGTATCGATTCCTTTCTTTTGAGATGGAATATGAGATTCTGCAGATGTAATGCTTTCAACTAGCTCAACTTCAATTTTGGCGGCATCTTCTTTTCGAATCGTGAGTTCGTACCCGTGCAGCATGATCTCAATAGGATCACCTGTCGGAGCAAATTTCACGATTTGGATCTCTGTGCCAGGAATCACACCCATATCCAGAAAATGCTGCCGTAAAGCCCCAGATCCACCAACGGAGATCACTTTACCGTTTTCATTAATTTTCAACTGATCTAATGTCATAGCATAAATTCCTGCTCACCTAAAAAATGTTGGGAATAAACCAAACATTGTATAGTGTATTATTAGACATAAGAATTGTAAAGAAATACAAAGAGGATGATTTGTCTGTCCAATAGGAGGCTACAGGGAATTGAGTACAGAACGTGAAAAGATGTTTTGGAAACTTGTCGATCAGATCACGGAAATGGGGTATCCTGAGACATTTGGGGTTGAGATCGCAAAGTTGTTAAGGACAGAGAAAATGATGAGTAGAATGAGCAAATACCTATATGGTGCTCGGCCTACAAGCGCGGAAGAGATCGCGGATGAAGCTTTAGCTATTGCTGAAATGAGAGACAGATGGGTCCAGAAGAAAATAGCTGAGTACAACAACAAGAAATACAATGAGATCCTCAATGAAGGGCTTTTAGCCAAGGAAGAAGAAAGTGTATACGATGCGGATACAGATTCTTGGACTTAGCAGTGGGAAGGAGATTAGAAATGGATAAACAATCATTTGTTCTTGGAATGATAACCGCGTTCTCAGAATGTGTTGCAGCAGGGTGCAAAGCCTTAGCTCTTTCACCGCCGCTTACACACGAGGACTATGTGATGTTTTCCGAAGAGATCAATGACTTGATCGAGAAACACGGTCTTTTGCATTATCACGAAGAAAATCTGGATCTACCGGAGAACGAGCGATTTGAATGGATCATAATCGCATTGAGGCAGGAAACGATAGACGAATATCTCAAACTTCGCAAAGAGGGATACAATCCTGCTCACTCATTGGAACCTTTCTTTGGCGTATTGAGTTATGATCCTCAAGTTGCGCTCCATACAGGCTATGATGCCTACAAACAATTCTTTAACTAAAAAAGCAGGCTCAACACCTGCTTTCGCTATAGTATTATTCTTCCCAAAGATAAGAGCACTGTTCTCGGGCTAATTTGCATGCGCCTTCAAAATCGTATGCCATTTGCACCAGTTCGAAGATGCCATCGAAGGGCTGTTCCCAGGCGTATCCGTCCTTATCTCTTAGAACTCCATCCTCATCCTCAAAGACACCATATTCTTCGGTGTCTTTTTTCTTTGATTCCGGAGTGTAAAACCCGAAACAAGGTTTGCCCAAACCCAGATAGTAGCCTGTTTCCCATGCTGTACCGCTATCAGGTTGCTGGCTCCTCCAGTTGTCCAATTGGGATATGCACAGATCGCATTGTTCCATGATCCTTATGTCGTTGTCGAAAATGGACTGCCAGAAGGCAGGGGTGTTGGGCTCAGCAGAGATCATTTCAATAGGGAGGTATTCCTTATCTGTAGCAGTTGTTCCAACGCAAAGAATGCCGTATTTTAAGCCGATCTTTTTCCATTCTTCAAAAGTGTTGCCATAATCTTTTAGAAGACATGTGAACTGAGCGATCTTTGCCACAGCCAAGAGGTTTCCGTCTTTATCACGTATCATTTTCTGTCCATCTCCTTCAACTTCTTGAGTGCGTCTTCAAAATCACCTTCAACGATAACAGCGCTTTGTGAGAGCATCAGATTCAAACATGTAGGCTCAAATCCGTTTCCGTTGAGATCGGTGTATCTACCGTTTGAACCGGACAATTTCTTTCCGGGGTAGCGTTCGCCACAGGAGCGAGTGTCGCGCATGTAGCCTATCATCTCTTTTCCCAAAGGATAAGCGATTCCTAATTCGACTGCGCTCTCTCCGTATGGTTCAACAGAAAAACGGAAATCGTTGACATCAGCAATGATGATGTCACAGTTTTGGATCCTTTCCACACGCAGCAGCGCGAGTTTTATCTTCTGATCTTTTGGTAATAATGGATCGAAATAAGAGTCGGGAAGAGGATCTACTTCAAATCCATATTTCCTGCATAGATCCACCTTTTTGTAGTACAATTCTTTTCCGTTCATGAGCAGATGCTCAGGACCGGAGATATAGATCGTTTTGCCCATCTTAACCTCCTGTGCTAATTGATCTTTGCGAGATATCGAGGCACATGATTCAGCACTTCTGTTGCTGTCATAGCCCGTATGCCAGTATCTTGTTCTGTGATGAGTGAGGAGCCGGAATGAGTCAGAACGCCCGCTATTGCCGCTTGTTCACTTGAGAGATCACTTGATACGTACCCGGCGATCAATCCAGCCAAGAGATCTCCGCTACCAGCTTTCGCAAGCCCACTGCTGCCTCCTTTGTCGATCCAAAAGCGACCATCAGGAGTAGCGATAACCGTGTTTTCACTTTTTAATACCAAATAGATCCCATATCTTTCCGCAAATTGAAGGGCATATCCGATCCGGTCTTCACGAATCAGATCTGTCTTTATTCCGGATAGTCTGGAGAATTCTCCTAAATGTGGAGTGAGTATCGTGTCCCCGGGTCTACCATGAAGCATCTCCGGGTTGGATGAAACAACATTTAACGCTTCCGCATCCAGCACGAGCGGTACCTTACATTTTGAGACCAACGATTCTATCATTTCATTCGTGAAGGAGGACTGCTCCAAACCACATCCCGCTAGCACAGCAGTAGACTTGTGAATCGAGTCAAGAACGTCGTTTGGTGAAGGGAAAGAGCGGAAGATTGCCTCTGGAACGAAAACAGATGCCGAGGATAAGGCTTCTTCACACGAGTTAAGTTCTACCAGACCTACGCCTGACAAATATGCTGCTTTTGTTGCTATCGATGCTGCACCTCTATAACGTGAGCATCCTGCGAAAACAGACAATTTTCCATAAGTGCCTTTGTGAGCGATCGGGCTTCTTTCAGGAAGTAATAGTGAGAGAGAAGTGTCAGAATATTCTTGTGCATATGGGGATTCATTTAAGAGAGATTCTGGTAATGAAAGGTCATAAGTAACAGTTTTCCCAAAGGGCAAAACGGATTCTTTATATACACTTGCAGGTTTATCACCCAAGAAGCAAACAGTCATTTCAGGATGAAATGCTCCTTCGGCAAGCA
>JAFUBI010000046.1 GCA_017460285.1 Oscillospiraceae bacterium
AGTCGAATATCCTATGGATTGTTATCCGGGAATGAGAAGCAGGTTGATGCACAGTTCTTGTTTTCAACCATGCAGATGATGGCAAAAGATGAGATTAGAGAGCAATTTGCCAAGAATGAGTTTTCTTGCATCATTTTGGATGAAGCGCACCGAACAGGGGCAAACAGTTATCAAAAAATAATGAAATACTTCCAACCAGACTTTTGGCTTGGTATGACTGCTAGCCCCGAAAGGATGGATGATTTTGATGTGTTTGCCCTTTTTGACCACAACATAGCCTATGAGATCCGTCTTCAACAGGCAATGGAAGAGGATATGCTTTGCCCCTTCCACTATTTCGGAGTCACTGAGTTGGAAATCAACGGGGAAGTGTTTGATGATGAGACGGGTATGCGAAACTTCCGCTATCTAGTATGTGATCAGCGTGTGGACTATATCATCGAGCAAACATCATATTATGGGCATACCGGAGATCGTGTGAAAGGACTCATTTTCTGTAGTCGCAGGGATGAGGCGGATGAACTATCTAGGAAATTCAATGAGAGAGGATTTCGAACTGTTTCTCTTGGCGGTGAAGACTCGCAGTATGTACGCGAAGAAATGGTGGATCGCTTAACAAACGATGAGAGAGTAGATTATCTGGACTATATTTTTACTGTAGATATTTTCAATGAGGGCGTTGATTTGCCTGAAATAAACCAGGTCATCATGCTTCGTCCGACACAAAGCCCTATCGTTTTCGTACAGCAACTGGGAAGAGGGCTTCGCAAAGCAGAAGGAAAGGAGTATGTTGTAGTCCTCGATTTCATTGTCAACTACAAGAGCAACTTCATGATTCCGAGAGATTTGTCAGGAGACCGCACATATAACAAAGATAATGTGCGCCGTTACGTAATGGAGGGTACAAGAGTTATCCCAGGCAGCTCAACCATTCACTTTGATGAGATCTCTAGAAAAAGAATCTTTGCCGCAATTGATACTGCAAACTTCAGTGATATTCGTCTGATAAAGGATAACTACAAAAATTTGAAATATAAACTTGGACGGATTCCAGCTCTTATGGATTTCGATCTCTATGGAGAAATGGATGTCCTGAGGATTTTTGATAATAGTAGTCTTGGGTCCTACTACAAATTTCTAAAGAAATACGAGCCAGAATACAAGGTGCGTCTGAACGACAAAGAAGAGAAGACTATCGAATTTATCTCAAAAAAACTTGCAAGCGGAAAAAGAATTCATGAGATCGCTCTTCTCGAATTGTTACTGGATCATTCGGATCACATTATGCCACGTTTGTCCGAGGAGCTGGAAGATCGGTATAACGTCTCCCTCGATTCCATGTCTTCGAGAAACCTCATAAATGTGCTTACCAATGAATTTCCATCGGGAAGTGGAAAAAGCACCTATAAAGAGTGTGTATTTCTGCAGAAGGACGGGGATGATTATAGGATCTCGGATCAATTCAGTGAGATGTTGAGAAAGCGGAACTTCACTCAGATCTTGCGAGAATTGCTCGATTTTGCTGAATATCGCTACCAGAGAGATTACAGCGATCACTATCAGGACACGGACTTTGTTTTAAATCAAAAATATACATATGAGGACGCATGCAGGCTGCTTGGATGGTCACACAATGAAGTACCATTAAATATCGGTGGTTATAAGTTTGATAAAGAAACCAAGACCTTCCCTGTGTTTATCAACTATGATAAAGCTGATGATATTCAAGACACGGTGCGATACGAAGATCATTTTGTGACTCCGGATCGACTGATTGCAATTTCCAAAAGCAATCGTACTGTTTCTTCCGAAGATGTCCAGAACTTCATAAAAGCAAAAGAGCGCGGTATCGATGTGCAGTTGTTTGTGCGAAAAAACAAGGATGACATAATATCAAAAGAGTTTTACTATCTTGGACGCATGGCAGCTACCGGCAAGACAAAAGAGTTCGTAATGCCTAACACAACTTCCTCAGCGGTCGAAATCGAATGGACACTGGATGACCCTGTGAGAGCAGACCTATATGAATACATCACGAAAGGATAATTGTTTATTTTGAAGACGATACATGTTGTTGCAGCTATCATACATAGAATTGTTGATGGCAAGGAGTACATATTTGCTACACAAAGGGGCTATGGTGAGTTTAAGGACGGATGGGAATTCCCTGGAGGGAAAGTTGAGCCGGGCGAGACTCCCGAAGAAGCGGTCGCAAGAGAGATACGTGAGGAATTGGCTGTGGACATCGTTGTAGAAAAATACCTTACTACGGTGGAGCACGATTATCCAGCGTTTCATCTCTCGATGGACTGCTTTATTAGTGGAATCGATGAGGGAAGCCTGGTTCTTAAGGAACATGAGGCAGCGAAGTGGTTGTTTTTGGAGAACATCGACAGCGTCAACTGGTTGCCAGCAGATGTTAAAGTGGTAGAAGCCCTCAAGAAAGATCTGGATTTTTGGGGAGAGGAATAAGCTCTGTCAGGATTAGAAAAGCAGGAACGGATTCTATCGTGTGGGAAGCAATCATTCTCCGGATGGGAGCAGATGAGATGAAGAGACGGACGGAAGGTACAACAACTCAGAAAGAGGTAAAGATCACGTACAATAAACTTGTTCGGGACAAGGTTCCTGAGATCATTAAGGCGAGTGGAAAAACAGCAGAGACACGCATCTTGTCTGATCCGGAATATGAGAGCATGTTAAAAGCTAAGCTTTTGGAAGAGTGTAAAGAATATACCGAAGCCAGTGGTCGTGATTCACAAATAGAAGAAATGGCAGACATCTACGAAGTGCTGAATACGCTTGCGGAGAGGAAAAATATCACTCTGGAAGAAGTTGTCGCTGCGGCAGAAAGAAAAAGAGAATCCAGAGGAGGATTCTCGGCGAAGATAATGCTTCAGGCAGTTACGGAACAGAGTATATAACAATAGTGCAGGAAGGAGACCTCTCCTTGAAAGGAAGCACTTTTCTAACACAGTTAGAGGGAGAATATCAGAACACCTTGGACATAAAGGGCTTTTCACAGATGATGAAAGACCCTTCCTATTGCTATAAGTTTTATTGGCTTGAAGCGTTGGTACAGCTGATATTGGAAGGAAAGGCGGAGGCAACATTTGACGAAATAATTGATGAGATGATCGCCAATGCCTGGTATTCAGTCAACGAATTTCACATCCACCTAAGTGGGATGGTGCTTGGAGAGCCAAGAGATGGCTTGGAGCGTTCCATCACCAGACTGAGAGACATTAGTGATCTCCCTGCGAACGCGTCCAAAGCAGAAATCAAAGCCGCCTTGTGGGAGCACAACGACGGTGTGAAAACAGAAAAGACACAGCTTACAAAAATGGTCCCTTATCGTGCGCTCGCAGGATTTTTTCCCCCTGATAAAGTGGAACCCAAAAACTGGAACAGTGAAAAGTGGATGGCATTTTATATAGGCGCGTTTCATCAGAATATAGTCAAATTGCCATACACCCTCGGATTGGAGTCAGGACTAAACAGAAAAGTGCATTTTGATCCGGAGTGGAGTCATTTTGTTCAGGATAACAGCGTGGCTATTCTGGGGTGGATCCAGTACGAAAAAGTGAAGTGGCTTCAGAACAATAATCCTGAGGTGCCAGGGCTTGTATATAAACTCACTCCCTTAAATGAAAAAGCGAGAAAGCTCGATCATGTAAGAGGACTGTGGAACGGTATATTTGAGGTATCTCCTGTCTTAGATGTCTTTACCGGAAAACTGCTTGAAAAAGGAAAGTACGATGTGGATCATTTTATTCCATGGTCCTTTGTCATGAATGATGAACTATGGAATCTCATGCCTATGAATTCGTCGTTGAATTCATCTAAGAGCGACAAACTTCCCGAGTGGGATCCTTTTTTTCAACGTTTTGCAGATAACCAATACTTAATGTATAACTTGGTATACAAATTAGAAGGGATCCATATTTTGTTTGAGAAATGCACACGTGACAATTTGCATTCCATTTGGGCAAACCAGGAATTATATCTTCCTGGGAACAGCAGAGAAGTATTTACGGAGATCCTGAACAAAAACATGAGACCGGTATACGATTCAGCTAGAAGACAGGGATATTCAATTTGGCTTGCTAACGTGTCGTAGAAGCCTTGAAGAGTTGCTTGTTCCAAATGAGATTAAAGGAGATACA
>JAFUBI010000047.1 GCA_017460285.1 Oscillospiraceae bacterium
GATCTTCAATGCGGTCTTATTTTTTGTGACTGAGATGACACAGATCGGGAGAAGCAGCGGGATGAGCGCTGCGTGCAGGACATAGCGCAGCTGACTCGTGGCTATTAAGAGCCCGCCGTAGGGAAGAACAGCTCCAAGAGTAAGGATCAGCGAGTCATAAAAGAGTCCGATGCACAGGATCGCTGTGAGAAGCGCTATAGCGTTTCGTTTTCGGTTGTAAGATCGGAACATCTCGAAAATGGAACATGCGTCCAATATCGTGATAATGACTAGAACAGGTACCATGGTAACGATTAAAATATTACGCATAGTTTTGACCTCCGATCTTAAAGTAATATAAACAGACAGAATTAGCCCCTTTATTATATACTATGTGTAATACAAAGGGGGAGTAGTACACTGGGAAATATAGGAATGTTATATGGCAAACAAGATTAAAAAGTAACGGCATCCGCGAGTTTCCAAGCTTTCTGACGTTTAAGGGATCAGATAAATGGATCGATCCGATCAAAAGATCGCTCCTATTGCAGAGGGGTTCCACGCTGTTGCAGAGAGGTGATCTCATCAGTGATGATCGAAACAGTTTGTATTATGTTTCAGAACGCTTAACGATCCCTAACTTGTACCGCAGTGAGATAAGGAAGATCCCTAGATACATAAGGAAAGCAAAGGCATAGAAAATAAGGCGGAAACTCCCGGTCAAGTCAAACAGATAGGAAATGATGAAAGGCAGAGGGATCGTCATGATGGTAGCGAACATGGAGTTTCTGCTGTACTGCTCCTCAAAATGCTCCTTATCAAAGATCTCTACAGCTACCATGGAGAGACCGAGTCCGCTCATATAAGCGAAGCCTAGGAGGACGCAAGCGGCGAACATTACGGGGAGGACGCCACCAAAGGTAGCCAGGAGGAAGAAGGAGAGACCGAGTAGAGCCAAGAATACCTGGACGCTCTTCCATGCGCCGATCCAGTCACTCACCAATCCAAAAAGGATCTTCGCGGTGAAGTTTCCGATCATGATGCATGAAGTCAATTTTCCACCGATCTCCAAAGGATATCCAAGCGCTGTGCTGTACTGCGGAATGTAGGAGGTCATCTGGATCCCTTTACCGGTCATGCTCACAGAGAGAAGGACAAACAAGTAGATCTTGAGTTCATGCCAAGTCGGAAGCCAACTGGAGGAGCGTTTCTTTTCGTCCACTGTCTTGTCTACCGGTATTGCAAAGCCTCCATAGGGTTCAGCATCCACATCTTCCGGTCTCTTGACGAGTAAAAGCGTTCCCGCCAGATTCATCCCAAACGAAGCGAGACCAAGGATCACAGCAGCGCTTCTCCATCCACTGGATTCGATGTAGCGGCTCACGATAGGATTGAGCACCATTCCCAAAACACCGCTGATCACGGTGGCGAGACTGAGAAAAGTACCTTTTTTCTTTGTAAACCACGCGTTGATCACAGTCGTAGTGAGAAGCATGGAGAGGCTGTTTGCGAGTCCTGCCAGAATGCCGGAGATGAGCCACATCCATGAGGCGTTATATAGACTCATGAGGAAGAGAGAAGCCCCGGAACAAAGTCCTATTCCTAGAGATACCGCCTTGATGCTCTTTTCTTTCAGGAGTCTGGCGGTGACCAGCATCCCCAATGCCTGGATCGTGTTTCTCATCGTGAAGAAACCGGACAAAGAGGAACTGGTGTACCCCTCCGCACTCATGATGCCGGAGATGAGAACACCTGCGCAGTTGTATTGAAGCCCCATGAGGGAGCCGTAGTAAAGCATGCACCCGAGAAAAACGAGCCAGACCCTGTTCTTTTTCATAAAATCTTCCAGTTCAAGTTTAAGAGAATCATTTTTTCAATTGGATCACGTTCCAGGAGGCAGCAGGAAGAAGGATCTTTTCATCCTTGATTGAGATCGAAACATCATGGGGAACTACATTGTTAGAATTGGTTTCCGTGTTTACCGCTTTCAGATCGTTGTGCTGAAGGACAGTGTGTTTCGCTTCACGGAAAGTGCCGAAGGAACGGAGATCGCATTCCAGTTCTGCGGGTTCGCAGAGATCCCGGTTTACAGCGAAGATCACCAGACTTCCGTCATCCTGCAGAACGGCTGCAGCGTCCACGAGAGGAACATCCGTGTAGTGGGAGGTGTCCTGCTTCTCACAGGTCAGGAGCGGCAGGAGACTGGTTCCTCTTCCCAGAAGACTGGTGTGCTGAAGCGGCCAGTAGATGGTCTGAGCCCAAGCGCTGCCACCAGGTCTTGTCATGATAGGGGCGATGACATTCACCAGCTGAGCCATGCAGGCGATCTTCACGCGGTCCGCATTCTTCAGGATGGTGATCAGCATCAGACCAACTAAGAGGGCATCCTCAAAGTTGTAGATATCTTCCAGCAAGGGAAGTGCGGTTCCCCAAGGTTCTCTCTTGTACAGCTCCTGGTCCTGCTCATTAGAGTGATACCAGACGTTGTATTCGTCGAGGGATAGATACACTTGTTTGCTGCTGTGCTTTCTTCCCTTTACCGCGTCACAGATGGAGGCGACAGTCTTTATGAAATTGTCCAGGTCCATGGTGGAAGCGAGAAAGTCGTCGGTGTCATTGTGGGGATTGCCGTAATATCTGTGCAAAGAGACGTAATCTACGTTGTCGTAGCATTGATCCAGGACGTCATACTCCCATTTTCCGAAGTCGGGCATCTCACTGGAGGAGGAGCCGCAGGCGACTACCTCGATGGTGTCGTCTGTCCACTTCATCATCTTCGCGGCTTCATTGGCGATCTTCCCATATTCGGTCGCGGTCTTCTGACCCATCTGCCAGGGACCGTCCATTTCGTTGCCGAGACACCACAGTTTGATGTTGAAAGGATCCTTAGCACCCTTCTTTGCGCGGAGGTCGGAGAGGGCACTGCCTTCCCTATGATTGGCATACTCGACCAATTCTCTCGCGTCCTGAGGACCTCTTGTGCCGAGGTTTACAGCGTACATCACATCCGCGTTTGCTTTCTTAGCCCAGGCGGCGAATTCATGGAGTCCTACAGTATTGGGTTCAGTCGTTTTCCATGCGAGGTCTAACCTCTTGGGGCGCAGTTCCACAGGACCGACGGAGTCTTCCCATTTGAAACCGGAGACAAAATTTCCTCCGGGATAGCGCACGATGGGAACGTTCAGGTCTTTCACGAGTTTCAAGACATCCGTACGGAAACCGTCTTCGTCCGCTTGCGGGTGATCCGGTTCATAGATACCCGTATAGACACATCTTCCCAGATGTTCCACAAAAGAACCGAAGACTCTCTTGTCTACCTTAGAGATGACATAATCCTTATCTAGAATAAGTTTTGCCTTTTTCA
>JAFUBI010000048.1 GCA_017460285.1 Oscillospiraceae bacterium
AATTGCGTATGAATTATATACGTATTTTGGTTGGAGATAAAGTAACGCTCGAGATGTCGCCTTACGATCTGACAAAAGGTCGTATCACCTGGCGTACAAAATAACGCCGTATTAATGGAGGATTCACTAATGAAGGTAAGACCTTCCGTAAAACCCATGTGCGAGAAGTGCAGAGTTATCAAGCGCCATGACAAAGTCATGGTGATCTGCCCAAATCCCACTCATAAGCAGCGTCAGGGTTAATGGACGCACAACAATAACGGAGGAATGCTAAATGGCTCGTATTGCTGGTGTCGACTTGCCCAAGGATAAGCGGGTCGAAATAGGCTTAACCTACATCTATGGTATTGGTTTAAGCACAGCGAAAAACATTCTTGCAGCTACTGGAGTTGATCCTGATGTTCGCTGCAAAGATCTGACTGATGAAGATCAGCAGAAACTACGTGATTATATTGACAATAATCTTATCGTAGAAGGTGACTTGCATCGTAATGTTGCACTTGATATCAAACGTCTGGTTGAAATCGGGTGCTATCGTGGTGTTCGCCATCGTAAAGGTCTCCCTGTTCGTGGACAGAGGACAAAAACAAATGCTCGTACCCGTAAAGGTCCGAAGCGTACTGTAGCTAATAAGAAGAAATAAGGAGGAGCGCAGAGTTCATGGCACAAGCTAAGAAAAACGTTACGACTCGTCGTCGTCGCGAAAAGAAAAACATTGAGCGCGGCTGCGCCCATATCCAGGCTACATTTAACAATACTATTGTTACAATCACTGATGTTAATGGAAACGCTCTTTCCTGGGCTTCAGCTGGTGGTCAGGGATTCCGTGGATCCAGAAAATCCACTCCATTTGCCGCTCAGACAGCTGCAGAAGTTGCAGCAAAAGCAGCAATGGAACATGGGCTCAGATCTGTTGAAGTCTATGTAAAGGGACCTGGTTCCGGTCGTGAAGCTGCTATTCGTGCATTGGCAGCATGTGGCCTTGAAGTTACTCTTATTAAAGATGTAACTCCTGTCCCGCACAATGGTTGCCGTCCGCCTAAGAGACGTCGCGTATAATTAACAGGAGGAAGTATTAATGGCTAGATATACCGATTCGGTCTGCAGATTGTGCCGCAGAGAAGGCCAAAAGCTTTTCCTGAAGGGCGAACGCTGCTATTCTGAAAAATGCGCACTTGTACGCAGAAACTATGCTCCTGGTCAGCATGGTCAGGGAAGAAAGAAAGTTTCTGAATATGGAGTGCAGACTCGTACAAAACAAAAAGCAAAACGTTATTATGGCGTTTTGGAAGGCCAATTCCATAAGTATTATGAGATGGCTATTAAAGAAGCTGGCGTTACTGGTGATAACTTGCTCCGTATTCTTGAGAGCAGACTTGATAACATTGTTTATCGCGCAGGCTTTGCAAATTCCCGTGCAGAGGCACGTCAGCTGGTGACACATCGTCATTTCAGTGTAAATGGACAGATCGTCAATGTTCCTTCTTATTTGATGAAGGCTGGTGATGTTCTTACTGTTCGTCACGCTGATCTCGAAGTAATCAAGGGCGCCGTTGAAGCCAATTCTGCTCGTCCGAAGCCAGTTTGGTTGGATGTAGATTCTGAGAATCTAACAGCAAAAGTGATCAAACTGCCAGATCGTTCCGAAATTGACTTTGACATTGAAGAACACTACATCATCGAGCTTTATTCTAAATAATCTCTATGTTGTATGGTTTTCCATTTCATTCGTTTCGAGAAACCACCTTATATATGGCTAGTATTGCCGCCTTGGAGGGTTAATTATGATTGAAATAGAAAAGCCCAGAATTGAGACAGTCGAAGTTTCAGAGGATGGTTCTTACAGCACTTTTGTTGTTGAGCCTCTTGAAAGAGGGTTCGGTACTACATTAGGAAACGGCATGCGCCGCGTGCTGCTTTCCTCTTTACCGGGCGTTGCTGCTCAATCAATCAAGATTGACGGTGTTCTTCATGAGTTTTCAACGATTGAAGGTGTCCGTGAGGATGTTACTGAAATCGTGTTGAACGTTAAGGGTATTACAGCCCGTCTGCACTCTGATGAACCTAAAACAGTTTACATCGAAGCGGTAGGTCCGTGCGAAGTAACTGCCGGGAGCATCAAAGCAGATTCTGAACTTGAGATTCTGGATCCTGACTGGCATATCGCCACTTTGAACAAAGACGGTAAACTCAACATGGAGCTTACATTTGTTCGCGGCAGGGGATATGTTTCAGCAGAGCGCAATAAGCAAGAAATTACTCCTGAAATCGGTTTGATTCCTGTAGATAGCATTTTTACCCCTGTTTTAAAGGTCAACTACACTGTGGAGAATACTCGTGTAGGGCAGATCACAGACTATGATAAGCTTACGCTTGAAGTCAAAACAGACAAGACTATTACTGCTCAGGAAGCTGTTTCCATGGCTGCTAAGGTGTTATGTGAGCACCTGAATCTTTTCATGGATCTTACTGGAGAGACACTTGACACAGACTTCCTAGTCGAGAAGGAAGAGCCCGGAAAAGAAAAAGTCTTTGACATGACTGTTGAAGAACTGGATCTTTCAGTGCGTAGTTTCAATTGCTTGAAACGTGCGAATATTAATACAGTTGAAGAACTGATCAATAAGACCGAAGAGGACATGATGCATGTCCGTAATCTCGGTATCAAATCGCTCGAAGAAGTTCAAGCTAAGTTAGCTTCTCTTGGACTGTCTTTAAAGAGCAAGAGTAATCAGTAAGGAGAGAAATCAATGGCCGGTTCAAGAAAACTGGGCAGAACCAGTGACCACCGAAAAGCTATGCTTCGCGCCATGGTAACTTATTTAATAGATAACGGCAAGATCGAAACAACCGTTACACGTGCCAAAGAGGTACGTACTATGGCCGAAAAGATGATCACTCTCGGCAAGGAAGGATCACTTCACAGTAAGAGACAGGTTTATTCCTATATCACGAAAGAATCTGTTGCCAAGAAACTGTTTGATGAAGTTGCACCTAAGTATGCAGATCGTAATGGTGGTTACACCCGCATTACGAAGACTGGTCCTCGTCGCGGAGACGCAGCCGAAATGGCTGTTATCGAACTTGTCTGATAGCATAACAGTTCGGAACCCTGCTAGTTTTAGCAGGGTTTTTTTGTGCTTGTATCATTGACAATGGAATAGTATTGTGGGATAATTTGCGGGTTATTTTAGGGAGGAAGATAGGGAATGGATTCGTTATTCTCCTTTTTTCTAAACAGCGTTTTGTTAGGAATAGCATTGGCAATGGATTCCTTTTCGGTTTCAATAGCAGATGGTCTTTCTTATCCGGACATGTCCAAATACACTAAAGTAATTATTCCTGCAAACTTTGGCTTGTTTCAAGGTATTATGCCCTTAGTAGGGTGGATCTGTGTAGGAACGATAGCAGAAAGGTTTTCCATATTCCAGCAATCTATTCCTTGGATTGGTTTTTTCCTTTTACTCTACATAGGTGTGGGAATGATCAAAGACAGAAATAAAGATGAGGAAGTCATTACGTCAAAGGCGTTTACTCCAGGTCTTCTCTTGTTACAGGGAGTTGCCACAGCGATCGATGCTTTATCGGTTGGGTTTGCTATTGCAGATTACTCCATGAAAGAGGTCATCATAGCTGCTATAATAATTGCTGTCGTTACTTTCTTAATTTGTTGCGTTGGAATCACACTTGGAAATTCTATCGGCTCAAAGTTCAGATCACATGCTACTACTATAGGTGGAATCATTTTGATCGGTATAGGAATAGAGACATTGCTTAGAGGATTGCTGAAATAACGTATTAATAAGAATAAATATTGAATCCCCATTTACCGTCTACTTACGATAGCGGTGAATGGGGATTTTTAAAAGTTGCGGTAATAAAAACTATTGAGTTATTTCCAGTACGAACCAAAATGTACTCCCAAGTCCTGGGGAGGATCTAACTCCGAATTTAGCGTTGTGTCTTTCAAGAATTGCTTTCACGATCGAAAGTCCGAGACCTGAACCGATTATAGCTCTTTCGTGATTTGAGGATGAACGATAGTATCGGTCAAAGATATATGGAAGTTCTTCTTTAGCGATTCCTACTCCATGATCGATTACTTCGATTCGGACCTCATTTGAGTCCAAACTCTGCCTTATCTCGACAAGTCGGCTTGTACCAGAATAATTGATCGCATTTTGAATAAGATTGTACAAAACCCGGGAAATAGAGCTTTCGTCCCCGCTAACAATTACGTCCTCATTGTGATCAAACGTCAATTCGAATCCGTCATTTTTAATAAAAGGTTGAATACTGTTGATCGTTGCTTGGATTGAGTCTGTAAGGTTAAAAGGCTTGAAGTTCCTGTTTGTTTTTTCAGATGAATATTTAGAAAGATCCAAAACATCATTTACCAGAGAGGAGAGACGTTTTGACTCATTAATAACGACCGGTAGATTCTATTCATTTTCTTCTCCGGGAAGATCACGCATCATCTCACTGTAACCAGTGATCAGTGTTAGAGGTGTACGCAAATCGTGAGAAATATTTGCAACGAGTTCAGAACGTAATCGATCTACTTTTCCGAGTTCTTTTGCAGCTTGATTCAGTTTTGTTCCAAGTTCATCGATTTCTTTTGTTCCCGTATTTTCCTCAAAGGCTACATCAAAGTTTCCCTCCATGAGTTTTTGAGCCTCATCATTCATTTCAACGATTGGTCGAGAGAGAGAATGAGAAAAGATAAAAGCTAATATAAGAGAAAGGAGGATCATGATGATAAAAATCAATAACAAGAGAATCTGATTGGTTTTTACCATTTCATTGGATGCAGATAACACAGCGCTTATGAATATGATTCGATTAAGTCCGGTATCACTTGATGTGATAGCTACCTGAATCAGACTTTCAAGATCGTCATTAGGTATAAATGGAGAGCTTTTTTCTTCGATAAATGCATTATCCGGTTTATTGGGTAGAAAGATATGGACTTTTTCCTGATATGATCCTCCATTGGAAATGGCTCTTGAAGTCAGCATAGCTAGAACGTCCCGAGAATACTTTGTGAGATCTTCAGATGTGATACCTCTAGACGAGACAATGGGATTAAACTCTTCATCCGTGATCAAAATGCTGGTTCCGTAATAGAGAGCGATATCATCACATGTGTTTTGAAGATCGGCGTCGCTTAAGTAGAAATTTGTAATAACGCTTGTGAGAGAATCATTTAGATTGTTTTTTTTAGTTTTTTCATAGATGAAAGGAAGCAGACTTGACTGTACTAGCGATACGATCAAAATTGTGATTGCTGAGAAAAGAATGAAAAAACTGAAAGTCTTCGTGGAGAGACTGATTTTATGCTTCTTCAAAACGATAACCAACTCCTCTAACTGTAACGATACAATTGGCATAATTACCCAGTTGCCTTCTCAGAAGTTTAATATGGGTGTCTAGTGTTCGGTCAACCCCAAAATAATCGTATCCCCAAACTTCAGAAAGCAGAATGTCTCTGCTGAGAGCTTTCCCGCGGTTGCGGATCAAATAGAATAACAAGTCATATTCTTTTGGTGATAACTCGAGTCTGACACCATCAACACTCACAGTTCGTGCATCAAAGTCGACGCTCAAAGACTTGTAATTATAAACATCATTCGATGTATTAGTGGCGCTCACGTTGGAACGTTTCAGGACAGCGCTCACGCGCATCATAAGTTCTTTAGGTGAAAACGGTTTGACAACATAATCATCAATGCCGAGTTCAAAGCCATGGATTTTATCATATTCTTCGCCTCTTGCGGAGAGCATGATAACAGGAACAGTAGAAAATTTCCTGATTGCAGCTACCGCGGAGAATCCATCGAGTTCCGGCATCATAATATCCATGATTACCAGATCGAATGTATTCTCCTTGCACAACTGATATGCCTCCATACCGTCATAGGCACAAGTAACTGTGAAACCTTCAAATTCGGCATATTTCTTAACCAGTGTGCATATATTCTTTTCGTCATCAACTACCAAAAGATGTGGCATGAAAAACTCCTATAAATTGTTTCTATCGACTTTATTATATGCTAAAATTTTTTAGGATTATGATGGTTATGTGAAAAAAACTTGGAAAAGGAGTGATATTTGTTATGCCCAAGATCGTTGCTTTTTCACCTGAATTAAGAATATCAGATGTTAAGTTCAATGTTGAGCAGATTATAGATGCTTACATGCGCTTAAAGGGAGAAGATGTTTCATTGTTATTTTTCCCTGAACTGTGTCTTACAGGAACCAGTTGTGGAGATCTGTTTTTAAATGATCATCTTTTAAGTCAATCATTGGTAGGGCTGAATAGGATTGCTGAAGTTACCCAAGACGAGGATACTATGTTGCTTGTATCCCTTCCTGTGCATATAGAAGATAAAGTGTATGAAGTGTCTGCACTTGTTGCAGATGGAGAAGTGCTTGCGTTTCTTCCTCGGGATCATTTTTCGAAACTAAATACTCAAAGAAAGCGTTGGTTTGATGAGTGGAGTTTATCTGATGGTTTGTACCTTCTTGAGGACGGAAAGGAAGTGTACTGCTGTCAAAGCATAACCTGTAACGATGTGGAATATAGAGTTTGTTTTGATTTGGACGATATTCAGGCAAAAGATCATGGGGCAGACATCCTTCTTGTCTATACTTCAAATACTGAGTTTATCGGTAGGAGTCAAAGCATAAGAGAAAAACTGAAAGATTATACGAATACAAGAACGACATTTGCAGTCACAATCACACCAGATATGTCAGAATCCACTGGACAGGGTGTGTGTTCCGGATACGCTGTCGCAGCTAAAAAAGGTAAAGTGATCGCGGATACAGAGTTGTTCTCTAGAAGTTCATTGAAAGTCGAAGTAGGGTGTAAGGACGTTAACTATACAGAACGAGATCTTGATCCTTGTGAATTAGCCGTTATGATTCAGGGGCATTCGCTGGCACAAAGGCTAAAAAAGATTTGGGTATCTAAGATAATCATAGGAATATCCGGAGGTTTGGATTCTACACAAGCACTTTTGGCTGGAATAAAGGCTTTAGACATTCTAGGATATCCTCACTCCAATATGATAGCTGTAACAATGCCTTGCTTTGGTACTACCACTAGGACAAAATCGAATGCGCAAAAGCTTTCAGAATTGTGCGGGACAGATTTTCGAGAGATTTCGATTCGAGAGGCGGTAACTCAACATTTAAAAGATATAGGGCATGATCTTGAGACTGCTGATGTTGCTTTTGAAAACGCACAGGCAAGAGAACGCACCCAGGTTTTGATGGATCTTGCCAATATGGAAAATGCCATTGTATTAGGAACAGGAGATATGTCGGAAGCTGCTCTTGGTTGGTGCACTTTCAATGGTGATCATATCTCTATGTATAATGTGAACTGCAACATGACTAAGACTTTTTTGCGGCAAGTAGTCCGTTATGAAGCGGAGCACTCTGAGGATAGGGAATTGTCACATGTTCTTCTTGATGTGATTGATACACCAGTAAGTCCAGAATTGAAACCATCAGAACAAGACAATATCAGCCAACGGACAGAAGATATTCTTGGTCCATACGAAGTTTTGGATTATTATCTCGAACTGTTTGTGAAATCACATTTAAGTCCGGTTGAAGTGTTTAAAGAAGGAATGGAACGCTTTGAAGGGAAGTATTCGTCGGAAGACATGAAGACCTGGTTGAACCAGTTTATAAAGAGGTTCTTTAACAACCAGTTTAAGAGAAATTGTGTACCTGATGGACCTAGAGTCATTGATTATGATCTCAGTCCGAATAGTGGGTGGATCATGACATCAGATACCTCAAACGGTTCATTCATGAACTTGGTATAAATCAAAGATCGGCAAGAAAACTTTTGGCTTTTCTTGCCGATCTTTTAAATACAGAAAGAAAAAGAGTTCCCAATCTAGGAAACTCTTTGGTGGACGGTATAGGACGCGAACCTATGACCCTCCGCACGTCAAGCGGATGCTCTACCAGCTGAGCTAACTGTCCATCGCAAAGACTATTATATTATACGACTTTGCCGAATGCAAGGATTTTTTAAAAAAGATGGTCCGCTGGTGTGGCACATATACCCAAAAGCCATTAAGGATATATTCATAGAGGGTTTAAAAAATGCTCTACTTTAGTATGAAAAAGTGCCCCAGGGGGCGGATTTCGTTGCATCGTTTTTTTGTTCTGTTTATAATATACGTGTAAAAAGTCGGAAAACGACATTGAATACCTTTCAGGAGGAGTTAAATATGGGTCTTATTACTGCAGCGTTAGCTTCTGCTTCTAACGTTCTTTCTGAACAGTGGAAAGATTATTTCTACTGTGATTCTATGCCTGTAGATGTTCTGGCAGCTCGCGGCAAAAAGCGCACAAGCGGTTCCAGCAATTCTCAGGACAATATTTTGACCAATGGCTCAGTTATTGCAGTCGCAGATGGTCAGTGCATGCTGATCGTTGAACAGGGCAAGGT
>JAFUBI010000049.1 GCA_017460285.1 Oscillospiraceae bacterium
GGCATTCCATCGCCTTCAGGTAGAGTTCTTTTTGTCCTTCATCCGACTTTGCATGAGCCAGGACGCCGGCATAACGTGCGGCGATCCAGTACTGGTCTGGCTCCTGTGCCTTGCGGATGTCCTCCAACCTCAGGAGGCATTCCCGTATCGGGTCTCCGAACAGAAGTCCGTGAAGCCATGGGTAGATCCAGAGGACCTCCGCCTTCGGGAAGGAGATCCCCCTATACACGGTCTCATGAACTGCGGCGACGATCCATTCATCGTCAGCAAAAGAGACTTCATCCATCCGAAATACCGGCTTTCCGTGAAAAAACGAGGGGTGATCCTCCGTCGTCGTGAGGAAACCGGTTATCTGCTGGGTGAGATCCAGACGCTCCAGAGCGATCCAGAACATCTCCGCCACATATCCTGTGCCGAAGACATAGAAAGGTCTGCTCTTCAGTTTTTGGATCACATCGTCTCGGGTCATATCTCCTCCGGGATCTTCAGGGCGGATACTGGGTGTTTCTTGCGCTGACCTTCAGGGGGCAGTTCGTGGTAATTGCCGAATTTAAAAGTTAGGTATTCGTCGTAGTCCGAGATCCCCGGGAATGGGATCCCTTCGAACAGGATGTCGTCGGACTTCTCGTACCATCTTTTCAGGTAGGAGTACTGTTTGTTGGGAGTGGGGAACATGAGGATCCGTACATGATCCGTCTCCTTCCTCCCCGCTCTCTCGATGAGATCGTCCAGTTTTTTCAGGACCGTTTTCTCAGGGATCCTGCTAAGCAGAGAATAGACCATCCGGGAGAGAAGATCTTTAGAAGCCACCTTCCCTACAGGGGAATACAGTGCTTTCCGGACGAGGAAGCACTCAAAACTCTTCCAGGTGCGTCCCGGTTGATCGTTGGGAACACAGTCCAGCGGGAAGATATCGATGAAGATACCCTGCTCGTAGGGCATGTGCTCCTGATGCTCCCGTAGGAAGAGGGAGTCCCTTCTCCTCAGTTTTCCGTACCCCCACCGGTATCCCGGTGTGACATGGTGGTCCTGAAAGTAGTACTTGTCTGTGTTGAGTTCTTTCTGACACGCCAAAACGAACCGGTCGTACTCTCGCCGGAGCATCGCCACATCAGCGTCGTCGTCCCAAGGGATGAATCCCCCGTGGCGGACGGCTCCCAGAAGGGTACCGGCGATGATGTTGTACCGGATGCCGCACTTTTTGCAGATCCGGTCCACTTCTTTCAGGAGGTCCAGCTGCACCAGTTGGATCCTTCTGAGGTCGGCATCGTCGTAGGTCATGTCAGCGTCCTGTCCTCTCCGGCTCCGTATCGCAGAAATTCGATGCGGTCTTTCTTGATCACCGCGACATCGAACAACTCCTGTGTCCAATCCCCGATGGCGCGCATGGCGGTCTCGGAACCGTATGGTTTCTTATCTGTAAAATATTCGGGTTTCATGGATCCGATCCCCACGATGGGGAAGGACCTCGCCCTATAGATCTGGTCTGCGTGGTTGTGCCCATGGATATAGGCAAGGATGTTGTGGCGGACCGCCTGTCTGCGCTCCAGAACACGCAGGATATAACTGCTGTTCCGGATCTCCTGGCTCCAGTAGTGGATCTCCGGGAGAGGAGGCACGTGGGAGAACACCAGGATCCGGTATCTCTTTGGTGTGGTGCGCAGCATGTTCCAGAGGCGGAACGCTGTCTTTAAATAGAACCCGTATCTCTGTTTTTCCTTCGGATCGTAAGAGGAGAGAAAGATGAGACGGAGGTGTTTGTCTTCCAGATCCACGAACCGGTCCTCTCTTTTCCCGTCCAGATATAGTTCCTCGCATTCCTCACGAGAGAAGGCGTCCGGGTTTCCTTTAAAATAGTTGAAATCGTGGTTCCCGATGCACATCTCAAAAGGAACACCCATGCTCTTCAGGTCCCTCAGGATCCGGCGCGCGAACCGCTTTGTCTTATCTCCGGAGAGAGAGCCGTCCGTTAGGTCCCCGAGATGGATAAAGAGATCCGGTCTGGCGATCCTAACGACTGCCTGAAGGTCTGCAATCTGGTCCGCGTATACGGGACTGAACCCGTAATGAGAGTCCGCAGCGATGAGCAGGACCGTATCTTCCTCGTCGCGTATCTTCTCCAGCCTCTCTTTCAGCCTTTCATCCTCTTCCTTGAGGAAAACCGGTCGGGAGTAACGGCTGTTCGGGTCTCCGTCGAACGCCATGGAGACGAGTTCATTCAGTTTCTGCGAGGTGTTCTTCAGCACCTCGACACGGAGGCAACCGTCCGAAAGGATCTCCGTCATCCCCGTTATCCATTGAGGGTCAGATCTCTCCGGGTGGTATACCAGATAGTTGGATTCGCTGTCGTAGGCATAGGTGTAGATCAGGTCATGCTGGAGATCCGGACCGTAGAAGTGAAGGCGGTACGGGACGATATCGGACGAGACAAAGTCACCCTTTCGGACCGGGATCGGTTCGAAGGAGACGGAAACATCCGGATCGTCCGCCAGTTTCCCCGTGGAGGGATCGACTCTCTTTCCTGCCTCGAGGGGAAGGGAGAGGAGTTCTTCCACAGAGGGGGAAGCATTCATTTTTGCAGTGGGATCTTGATGCATGGTGTTATCTCATCTGTTCGCTGCGGTATTTGAGGAACCTCTCAAAGATGCCGGCAGCGGTGACGGTCTCTTCCTTGGTGTACAGGTAATCGGAATCGTGCCAGCCCTGGATGCGCTCCACGAACTCGGCAAGCTCATAGCGGAGCCCCTCTCCGAGGAATTCGGATTCGTAAGTCTCGGTGGCGTTCGGATCCTCATAATGGAGTTCGAACCGGGTGGTCTTCCACCAGGGGGCGGGAGCGAAGATGTATCCTTTCGTGCCGGAGATCAGGAGATGTCCGTCGGACTTCACTCCGAGCCCCGCCTTGCACAGACCCATCTTACCGGGAACAGACAGATAGGCTTTGGTATAGAGATCTGCGCCGTCCTCATCCAAGACGCTCTCAAAACGGACATCCAGATCTTTCGTCCCGAGGAGTTTCATGACAGGGAGGAGAGTATAGGAGCCGAACTCCGTGAAGGAACCCTTGTATTCGCCCTCCCACTCTCTCACGCCTTTTTCGGTGAGGCGGGTGAAGCAACTTTCTACATCCACGATGTCCCCAATGAATCCGCTGCGGGCGATGGAGATCATCTTGATGAATCCGGGGCAGTACGCCGTCTTCACGGCTTCCATGAGGACGGCTTCGTTCTCCGAAGCGAGGGAGAAGAGTTCTTCCGCCTCTTTTTGTGAGAAACAGAGAGGCTTTTCGCACAGGGTGTGCTTTCCGTGGAGGAGGGCAGCCTTGGCGTATCCGTAGTGGGTCTCGTGGGGAGAAGCGATGTAGACGGCGTCCACCGACCGGAAGAATTCTTCCAGATCTTCCACAGCGGTGAGTTTCTCATATCCTTCGGCGAAGCGCTTCGCGCTCTCATAATTGGGATTATAGACATAGCGGAATCGGACTCCGCCACGGACGGTCTTGGCTTCTTTCAGGAAACGCTTCGCGATCCTTCCGTTCCCGATGACCCCGAACCGTATCTCAGGAAGCCTGGAGTTCCGAAGGGAAGAGGAGGAGATCCCGGGAGTGCGGGGAAGATAGACCACCTCGCACCAGGGCGTCAGAAAATCGAATTTTCCGGTCCAGTCATCTCCTGCCACGAAAACGTCCGCACCGTATTTCTGCACGTCCTCCAGTTTCTGACCGTAGTGGTCCTCCAAAATGACTTCATCCACATACGGGCAGTTTCGGACATTGCTCATACGGGTGTCCAGACTGTCGGCAAGGAGGAGTTTGCCCCTCTGCCTGGTGAATTCGTTGGAGGTGACGCCGACAATGAGTTTATCGCCGAGAGCTTTGGCGCGTCTCAGCAGATTGACATGACCTTCATGAAAGAGGTCGAAGACTCCATATGTGATGACAGTTTTCATAAAAAACTCCAATCGATTTAGCGCAAATCACTCCAGTGAAATACCGCAAATCACTCCAGTGAAATACCGCAAATCACTCCAGTGAAATACCGCAAATCACGCCGCTGAAATACCTCAAAGCACTCCGGTGCAATACCGCAAATCACTCCAGTGGACTACCGCAC
>JAFUBI010000050.1 GCA_017460285.1 Oscillospiraceae bacterium
CCGGATCACGACGGCGTTTCCCTGGTCGGTATAGCCGGAGACGTATTCCTGCTCGCGGTGCTTGTGACCGCAGATCAAGTAATCGATGGACTCGCCGTATAGAAGCATGGTCTGCTTGGCGGCATTCTCCAGCGATTTGATATCCGTACCATGGGTCAGCAGGATGCTGAAGCCCTGAACTATCAGGTGCTTCTGCTGTTCGGTAATGCTGTCCACAAGAACGCCGGGGACATCCTTCAATCGTTCCGCCAGGAACCAGAAGATCACCTTTTCCAGGTTCTCTCCTGGGAAGTCACCTCGCTTGCTGTTCAGGCTTCGGGTCTCGGTGTGGTTACCGTCTACCCCGCAAACGGAGACCGTGGCGTACTGGGACAGCGCAGCGATCCACTGGACCATGTGCTCCGAAAACCGCATACAGCTTTCGATCACACCCCAGCGCAGTTTCATAAGTTGGCTTGGACGCAGCATACCGTCCAGGCTATCCCCACAAAGGAGCAACTGCACGTCGGAGATGCTCTCACGATCGATGATGTCCCGCACCTGCAAGAGCAGGTCGTCCATGCGCTCCGCGAACACCTCCGGATTGTAGCGGTTCAGGATCTCACCGCGAAGTCCGCGCACGATCCACTCCGCGCCGAAATGGCAGTCCGCGATGCAGAGCACCAACGTTCGCTTGCCGATTGCAAAAGCGGGGGAGTGTTCACCAATGGAAATGGGCGGCATTTCGCGTGCCGCCCGAATGACCGCTTCCCGCTACGCTTCGCTGCGGGACTGAGCCCGGTAGGATTCATTGATCTCATTGCGCTAATCGCGCAGTTTCTGGATGTCGCTCTTCGATTCGCCTTTCTCCGGGTACTAATCAAGCATCCCGGCGTCCGAGGCCTATCGTATGCCAGCGCCCATCTTTCTCAACTGGTCCGGATGGAGCCCCTCCGTGTACTGCTCCGCAATCTCCGACCAGTCCTTGTCAGAGGTGCCGGAGACTTTGTCGTACATCTCCCGCACCTATGCCTGTTTATCGCTCATCAATTCACTTCTCCCAAATCATATACATAGCTCCCATCAATAGACGCACCATCCTGATCCGCAAAGAAGAGCGATCCATCATCGCATTCGATCACCATGACGCGGTCCATGTCATACTGATCTCCGTACCGCGTGTGCCGAGGTGAATACTGCTCAAGGCTTCGATCCAGCTTGAATCGCCTGCCGTTGTATAGGAAACGGTTGTCGGCGTCAACGACGACTGTCGTAAGCCTGCCACCAGGATAGAGATTCTTGATCCTGTTGATCCGATCAAACCTTGTTTCCCGGTGTCTCTTTTTTTCCTTGGCTAAAGGTTGTTCTTCTTTGTTGATGCAGTTCAGGAACTCCTGCAATTCCCGGCGTTCATCCCGGTTCAACGCTGAAGTGTTCGGTTCACCGGTTTCAAGCAATTCCAGGACACACCCCGGACAATCGGACATATTGATTTCGCGACTTCTTCGGAAGGCTTCCTTGAAGTCGCTCAACGTGTCGCGATCGTCCGAAGGCACGTCGCGGAGGAGGAGGGTTCCGCACCTGTCCAAA
>JAFUBI010000051.1 GCA_017460285.1 Oscillospiraceae bacterium
GATCATATGAGAATGTCCGCACCCGAAAGCGTAAAGAAGACCATCTTTTGCAAGAGTGTCTGCAACATCAGTGCCTGCTTGCCGTATGCGCTCTGCCTCGTTTGCCCAAATATCCTGCAGGATCTTAACTGAGTTTACTGCATATTCTCCTACGAAATCCATTGTATGACCCCTCTGATTTTTTCCTAATTATAGCATACGAAGAGGAAGCATGTAGGTTTGCTGTGAGCAAAATAGGAAGTAAGAAATTTTTATGAACATGGTTGACAAAGAGCCAAAATGGTGTATTATTATTTTAGCACTCAGGAATGAAGAGTGCTAACCAAATCAAAAAGGAGTGCAGAAATGGATATCAGTCACAGAAAACAAATGATACTTGCTGAGATCGTTGCGCTCCACACCGACTCGGGAGATCCGATCGGATCCAGATTGCTACAGGAGTTCCTTAGAGATTTCAGTGTGTCCACAGCAACGTTGAGAAACGAGATGGCGCAGCTTACAACACTAGGACTTTTGGAACAACCTCACACTTCTGCGGGAAGAGTACCGACCGAATTAGGGTACCGCTATTTTTTGAATCACCTCATGGTCGCAAAGCCATTGGAAAGAGCTGAGAAAAAAGCGATCCTTGAAGAAGTGGGGAAGATGGATACGGATCCTGATAAGGCTGCAGAATATGCTGCTTCTTCCTTGGCGAATTTTTCCGGTCTTGGTGCGATCACATCTACTCCGATCACGACAGAGACTCAGATAAGTTACTATGAGTTGGTTAAAGTCGGCAGATACAATATTGCTGTTCTAGGCATTACCAATATCGGAGCATTGAAGACCAGGGTGTGCAGGACAGATGCGGAATTGAGCGAAGCAGATCTGGATATGCTTAGACGTCTTTTGAACAATACCCTGCGGTTTGTGTCTGCTTCGGACGTCAGCGAAGATATGCAACGGATCCTGTTGGACCGCTGCGGAGATCAGGCGAAGAGATATGCACCAGTGGTAAAGGCTGCTCTTGAACTTCTGGAGCGCGCTGGCGAAGTAAGAGTTTTCCGTTCCGGGCAGAGAAATCTTTTAAGATTTCCTGAACTGAATGATCACATAGATGAAGTGGTCCAGTTGTTTGAAGACAAAGAAGGACTTGCAAAACTTCTTTCCAGAGAAGGAAACGTTGAGTGTTACGTCGGAGGCGAGTTAGGCGTCGGCTTTGAAAACCTCAGCATGGTTGTTGGAAGGTATCGGGTCGCCGGAGGCGGTCACGGTGGACTTGCGATCGTTGGTCCGGTCCGCATGGATTATGAGAGTATTGTTCCTAGACTGAATGCATATTGCAATGCGATGAGTGAGGCATTGGCGTTGAGATAATAGGAAAGAATATAAGGAAGGAGATTACAGATTTGTCTGAAGAGAAAGAAAAGGAATTGAAGGAAGAAACTGTGGTTGAGAACACAGAAGAGGCTCCTTCGCCGAAGTCCGAAGAGAAATCCAAGGATTGTCCTAAAAAGGATAAGAAAAAGAAATTTGAAGAGAAGATCGAAACTCTTGAGAAGGAGAAGGCAGATCTTTCCGATCGGCTTTTAAGGAAAGTAGCAGAGTTTGATAACTACCGCAAGAGGACTGAGAAAGAAAAGCTGGAAAGCGTTTCCATAGGAAAGGCTGCCGCGTTGGAAGGGATCCTTCCAGTGTTTGATTCCTTGGGGCTCGCGATGAATGCGGAATGTTCGGACGAGAACTACAAAAAAGGTGTTGAACTCACGCTTCAAATGTTTGAGAAAGCTTTGGAGAGATTGGGAGTGACCCAGATGGATTGTCTAGGAAAGCCCTTTGATCCTCAGTTCCATAACGCAGTCATGACAGATCCCGCACAGGACGGTGTGGAATCCGGGACAGTTACAAAAGTGTTTCAAAACGGCTATATGCAGGGAGATAAAGTCCTCCGTTGCGCGATGGTTGCCGTTTCAGAATAAATGAGAATTTCAAGTTAAAGGAGATAAATAGATATGGCAAAGATTATTGGTATTGACCTTGGTACTACAAACTCATGTGTAGCAGTTCTTGAGAACGGCGAGCCTGTTGTTATTCCAAATGCGGAAGGCAGCAGAACGACTCCATCCGTTGTCGCTTTTTCCAAAGAAGGCGAAAGGATCGTTGGACAGGTTGCAAAACGTCAGGCGATCACGAACCCCGAACGTACAGTTCGTTCCATCAAACGTGAGATGGGATCCAACTACAAAGTGTCTATTGACGGAAAAGACTACACCCCTCAGCAGATCTCCGCAATGATCCTCTCAAAATTGAAAGGGGATGCGGAAGCCTACCTCGGTGAGACTGTTACAGACGCAGTTATCACAGTTCCTGCTTACTTCAACGACGCACAGCGTCAGGCAACGAAGGACGCTGGTAAGATCGCTGGTCTGAACGTCCGCAGAATCATCAACGAGCCTACAGCAGCAGCTCTTGCTTATGGTGTAGACAAGGAACAGAGTCAGAAAGTCATGGTCTTCGACCTTGGCGGTGGTACATTCGATGTTTCCATCATCGATATGGGCGATGGCATTCAGGAAGTTCTTGCTACAGCGGGTAATAACCGTCTTGGCGGTGATGACTTCGACCAGAGGATCATCGACTGGATGGCAGATGCATTCAAAGCAGAGAACGGCGTAGATCTCCGCAATGACAAAATGGCTCTTCAGAGATTGAAAGAAGCAGCAGAGAAAGCAAAGATCGAGTTGTCCGGAATGACCCAGACACAGATCAATCTCCCGTTCATTACAGCAGATGCCACAGGTCCGAAACATTTGGACATGACCCTTACAAGAGCAAAATTTGAAGAGATGACTTCCGATCTCGTCGACGCTTGCACAGGTCCGGTACGTCAGGCTCTCCGCGATGCAAATCTGCAGCCTGGTGATCTGGATAAGGTCCTTCTCGTCGGTGGCTCCAGCCGTATGCCGGCAGTTCAGGAAGCTGTTAAAAAGATCATGGGCAAAGAACCCTTCAAAGGCATCAACCCCGATGAGTGCGTAGCAGTCGGTGCTGCGATCCAGGGCGGTGTTCTTGGCGGCGAGTATAAGGATCTGCTTCTTCTGGATGTCACCCCGCTGTCACTTGGTATTGAGACAGAAGGCGGGATCAACACCAGGATCATCGAAAGAAATACCACGATCCCGACCAAAAAGAGCCAGATCTTCTCCACAGCAGCTGATGGACAGACTTCTGTTGAGATCCATGTTCTTCAGGGCGAAAGGGAGTTTGCTCGCGATAACAAGACACTGGGATTCTTCCGTCTCGATGGTATCGCACCGGCTCCTCGTGGAATCCCGCAGATCGAAGTTACCTTCAACATCGATGCGAACGGAATCGTTCATGTTTCCGCTAAGGACCTTGGAACAGGAAAAGAGACCAACATCACTATCCAGTCCTCTTCCAACATGAGCAAGGACGAGATCGATAAGGCTGTTAAGGATGCTGAGCAGTATGCAGAGAGCGACAAGAAGCGCAAGGAAGAAGTCGAGAACAAGAACGCCGCAGATACAGTAGCTTATCAGGCCGAAAAGATGCTGAAAGATCTTGGCGACAAGGTGGACGAGGCGGATAAGGCTGAAGTCGAAGCAAAGGTCAAAGGCCTCCGTTCTGCAATCGAAACTGGCGATCAGGATGCTATGAAGCAAAAACGCGAAGCTCTTGAGCAGAAAGTATATGAGATCAGCAGCAAGGTCTATTCCGCTGCACAGCAGGCTCAGCAGGCGCAGCAGGCTCAGGGACAGCCGAACTATGGCTCAGAGCCCGATAACAGCAGCAACAATACTGGCTATACCGATGCTTCTTACACCGAAGTTCCGGACGACGAGAACAGATAATCTTATATAAGGTAGGGAAAATGCGGACGGCGATACCGTCCGCATGCTCCTAAACGGAATAAAGAATGGCAGATAAACGCGATTACTATGAGGTCCTTGGGATCAACCGGAACGCTTCCGCGGATGAGATCAAATCTGCATTCCGGAAGCTCAGCAAAAAGTACCATCCGGACTTGAATCCCGATGATCCTACAGCAGAAGATAAGTTCAAAGAGATCAACGAAGCATATCAGGTGCTCTCCGATCCGGATAAAAAGCAAAAGTATGATCAGTTTGGTCATGCGGGTGTGGATCCCAATTATGGAGCAGGCGCCGGGTATGGTGGATTTAACAGCGCTGGGTTCCAGGATCTGGATCTTGGCGGAATCTTTGAACAGTTTTTTGGCGCGAATGCTTTCAGCGATTTTACTGGGTATGGAAGAAGTTCAAGGAGAAGTGATCCGAATGCACCTAGGAAGGGTTCGGATGTGTATATCAATTTGAACCTCTCGTTCATGGAAGCGGCAAAAGGATGCAGTAAGACGGTTTCGGTCAAAGCGTCTGAAACTTGTAGTGAGTGTCATGGTTCCGGAGCTGCGGAAGGCACTTCAGCCAAGACATGTACCCGTTGCCATGGCAGCGGTTATGTCACCGTGGAAAGAAGAGGAATGATGGGCTCTGTCATGAGACAGACTGCTGTATGTCCTGAATGTCACGGATCGGGCAAGACTATAGAAAAGCCGTGCCGCAAATGCAATGGTACGGGACAAACATCCTCAACCAAGAAGGTAAAAGTGGATATTCCTGCCGGAATCAATACGGATGATACGATACCGCTCCGCGGATATGGAAACGCAGGCGTGAATGGCGGTTCAGCAGGTGATGCTTTCATCAATATTGCTGTCCAAAGCGATCCTATGTTTGTCCGCGAGGGATACAACGTGCTTGTTGAACTTCCAGTCAGTTATGCAGATGCAGTTCTCGGAGCTGAAGTCGTTGTTCCAACGATCGATGGAAAGATCAAGTTTACGGTTCCGGAAGGAACGCAGAATGATGCGGTGTTCCGCTTGAGGGACAAAGGTATACCGAATCCCAGAAGGGGCGGTAGAGGGGATCAGTACGTGAATGTGAAGATCGAGATCCCTAAAAAGCTGAACAGGGAACAGAAAAATCTTCTAAAGCAGTTTGATGAAAGTTTGAATGTGGATAAGAACTACGATAAGAAGAAGACGTTTGCTGACCGATTGAAGAAAGTGTTCGGCAAGGATCAAAAGAACTGAATATGTTAGGAATCTCCTGTCATATGGCAGGAGATTTTTCTTAAAAATCCATGAAACATTTTGACTGAATATCTTTCCATCGATACAATGAAGTCAGAACGGTCATTAGGAGGTAGGAAATGTACCGCGCTGTATGTCCAAATTGCGGAAAAGCAGTGCTGCTTGAGGAAGCAGAGGCGATCTCATGTCCTTATTGCAAGAGTGAGATACCATTGGTACAGGAAGTGGAAGCACCTGTTGTATTGCCAGAAGGCAAAGATCTGGAGTCGCACGATCCGACCGGAACCGATGACAAATTGTCTCTTGCAAATGCTGAGCACTTGATTGAAAGCGGTGATTATGATCAACTGTTACTACTTGCTGCAAAGAAAAAAGGTGATCTTGCCTCCGCATATCGTACTTTTGCACAGATCATGATCGCATATAGAGATTATGTTCGCGATGCAGAGCAGTTGTATGAGAAAGAAAGCGCACGTGCTGCACAGAATGCTTTGAGAAAATTTGCTACTGGTACGGATACTTATGCGGAAAATCCGATCCATTCTCACTACATGAAGCGTGTAGAAGAGAAAGCAGTTGAGCTTGCCAAACTGCTTGCTTCACCTGATTTGATCACAGAGCATGTTGGCGGTGAAATGGCAGCGATCGTGGCGAAAAGACTGCTTTTACCTTCTGAAGACAACACGAAAAAGTACCTTGCGGTCGTTTTGATGGCGGATGATTACAGCTGTTCACCGCTGATCTCACTTCTGGAGGATGGAGATCTCGTTGAGATCTATAAAGGATATACAGAAACACCGGATTTTCATCTGGTTGCACCAAAGCAGTTTCAACTGAAAAAAGAAATGGAAAAGGAGATATTAAAACGCGGGATCGAACTTCCCGGACTTGATCGGGGTCTGCTTTCAAAACTTAAAAAAATATTCGGTTAATTTGATCATTCGAATCATTTCTGATGAGGGGAAAGATATCATGGATGAGTTTTGGTACACGAGTCAAACGATGCGAGCGTTGAAAGGACAGAATTACCGTTCTTTTGAGTTGTTTTCTCCGACCCATTTGTTTTGGCTTTGTCTGACAGCAGTTTTTGTAGTGTTGACTTTTACATGGTTTAAGAAACAAAGCGAAGCTACAAAGACGAAAATATACCGGATCGTTACGGTTTTAATGTTGGTCGATGAAGTTCTTAAATACGTGATCACGCTGGCGACCGGGCAATTTGAATGGCAATTTCTTCCTTTTCATCTGTGCAGTATAAACTTGTTTGTATGCCTTTGGAATACGTTGCGTCCGAACAAATTGGCAAAAGAGATCCTATACGCTATGAGTTTGCCAGGTGCTTTGATCGCATTGCTGACTCCTGCCTGGATGCCACTTCCGATCTTGAACTTCATGCATTTACATTCCGCGACAGTACACATTCTTCTTCTGCTGTATCCGATCATGCTTCTTGCGGATGGATTCCGTCCGGACATTCGGGACTTACCTAAAGTGATGCTGTTTGCTATTGGAGCCGGTATCTTAGCAACGTTCCTCAACAGCATATGGGGAACCAATTTCTTGTTCCTTGCAAGAACAGACAATAATCCGATGCTGAACCTGGTTGCAAATGTATGTGGGAAGTTCTACCAACTGGGACTTGTTGCCTTAGTCCTAATCGTCTGGATCCTGATCTTCCTACCGTGGGTCCGCTCTTCGAAGAAAAAAACGATTTAAAAACATGTTAGTCTGAGGGCGCTAAAAAAAGAGCCCTTTTTTGCTTTCTGATCATTTATTCCACCGATTTAATGCTATACTATACGAAAAAACTAGGAGAAGTTATATGCTGCTGAAGAATGGAAATATACATGACGCGGTAAATCGCGATGCTTATATAGGAGATATACGCCTTGAAAACGGAAAGATCGTTGAGATCGGCACGCAACTGGAACCTTTAGAGGGTGAAGAGATCTATGATGCTGGAGGTGCGCAGGTATATCCTGGTTTTGTAGATGCTCACAGCCACCTCGGTTTGGATAACTATGGAATGGGTTTCGAGGGACATGATTACAACGAGATGGGCGATATGGTCGCATGCCAGTTAAGAGGGATCGACAGTTTCTATCCGCAGGACAAGGCGATCCCAATGGCACTATCGGGTGGTGTGACGACAGTTGGAGTTGGTCCGGGAAGTGCAAATGTGCTTGGAGGTACTTTCTTTGCGGTTAAGACTTTTGGCAATTGTGTCGATGACATGATCGTTCGTGACCCCGTAGCGATGAAATGCGCTTTCGGTGAGAATCCTAAGCGCTGTTACAAGGACAAAGGGGATTCAGCCAGAATGACAACTGCTGCCAAATTGAGAGAAATGCTGTTTGCGGCAAAGGATTATTTGGCTCGCAAGGAATTGGCGGGCGAGGATCTGAGATCGCGCCCTAAATACGACATGAAAATGGAAGCCTTGATCCCAGTCCTGAAAGGTGAGATCCCGCTGAAAGCACATGCTCATAGAGCAGACGATATCTGCACTGCGATTCGGATCGCCAAAGAATTTGGTGTGAGACTAACTTTGGAGCATGTCACAGAGGGACATCTCATTGTCGAAGAACTCAAAAGAGCCAATGTTCCGTTGGCAGTAGGACCCACTCTTACAAACGCGAGCAAGATCGAATTGGTGAACAAAACTTTTGATACTCCTGGAATCCTGGCACGGGCAGGACTTCAGGTAAGCATCATCACAGATGCGCCGGTCATTCCGGAACAATATCTGCCACTTTGCGCAGGCCTTGCAGTAAAGGCGGGGATGGATCCGTTTGATGCGCTGAAGGCGATCACCATCAATCCAGCTAGACATTTAGGTGTCGAAGATAGGGTTGGTTCCCTTGAAGTTGGAAAAGACGGTGATGTTGTTGTCGCGGACGGGGATCCGATGGAAAGTTCTACAAAAGTTTTAGCAGTGTTTCTAGACGGTAAAAAGGTATTTGAAAGGGGGAATTGAAGAAAAACATGTTGATCAAGATAAAGGAATCTGTTTACTTCACTCCCTGTTCGGCTGAGACGGATCGACCCAATCTGGGATCTGTCCGGGGTGAGAAAACAGCGATCATGGTGGACAGCGGAAATTCACCCGCTCATGTACAGGAGTATTATGAGGCTCTTCAAAAAGAAGGGCTCCCATTGCCACAATATGTCTTTTTGACCCACCATCACTGGGATCACACGTTTGGGCACGCCTCTGTA
>JAFUBI010000052.1 GCA_017460285.1 Oscillospiraceae bacterium
CGTCCCCGTCGGGAACGCAGAGGATCATGACTCTAAGGTTCGCTCCCACCTCAAATTCCGCGGGGCATACCAGGTTCCCCACGTTCTCCAGGAACACCAGATCCAGACTGTCCAGATCCAGGTGTTTAAGTCCCTCCAGGGTCATGGAGGCATCCATGTGGCAGCTGCCTCCGGTGTGTACCTGAACGGCTGCCGCTCCGGCATCCGCCACTGCGGCGGCATCCACGTCGCTGTCCACGTCCGCTTCGAGGACGCCGATGCGATACCGGTCCTTCAAAGCACCTATGGTACGAAGCAGTGTTGTGGTCTTTCCGGATCCCGGAGAGGACATCAGGTTCACGAGGAAGACTCCTTTTTTCCGAAGGAGCATTCTGGTCCCGGCTGCAACGGCGTCGTTGTCCGCCAGGACGGCTTCCTTAGTCTCCAGGATCTCGTACTGCTTATCCGCCATTAGAAGAACCTCGTGACAAGATCTTTGGAAGCGGCGCAGGTGTCCTCCATGTCGCCGAAACTGATGATCTCTCCCGCATAGTAGGTGTTCTGTTTGCCCTGCATCTCTTCCAGTTTGTCGTACCAGCCTGCGGCGTAGTCCGCGGGAGATACGTGCGGGCAATAATAGCTCTCCTGCTCGTAGAGGCGTTCTTTCACCGGGAACCCGCACTTCTCCATATCCTCGTTCATGGTGCGGATCGTGTAGTCATAGGAGACGTCCTCGCTTCCCAAATGGTTGCGCAGAGCGTATACGACACTGGGGCAGTTGCCCTTCAGGTCTTCCCATCTGTGGTAGTAGACCATGGCGTGACCGAGACGGTCCGGTACCATGTTGTCGAAGATATAACCGGAGATGGTAGGACCAGCATTTTCCTCAAAAGTTGCGATGTAGTCGACGTATTTCTCGTGGATGATCTTGCTGAAGAGCTCCTTCTCTTCGTCCCGGGCATCCGCGTACAGGGCGAAGTAGTCCAGAGGTGTTGTGACGATGAGCTTGTCGAACTCCTCTGTGCGCTCTCCGTCTGTGTCCTTCACGGTGACCTTGATCTTTCCGTCTGTGCCCTCTGCGGGACGCTCCACCTTCACGACCTCGGTGTTCAGGACAGCGGGGTGGGCAAGTTTTTTGTTGGCAGCCTCATAGATGGACTGTGTGCCGTTTTTCCAGGTCCACAGGCGCATGTTGACGAACTCGATAGCGGTGGTGGTGTCCAAATATTTCATGACATACGCGGCAGGGATCTCATCGAAGTAGCCGTATCCGAAGGAGGTATAGGGTCCAAGCCAGATCCGCATGACTTCTTCCACCCCGTTCATCTTGCAGAACTGGTCAAAGGGAAGCGCGAGGTCCTTCAGGTTGGGGTTCTCGCCCTCGATGAACTGAAGGGAATCGTCCAGTTTCTTGGAGAGACCGGAGTACTTGCCCTGAGCGACGCCGCGGTGTCCGTAGCAGTCGTATCCTTTGTATTTGGTCTCCATGATCTCGACCAGTTTTTTCATCTGTTTCTTCAGTTTCATGAGACCGATGAGCTTACCGATAGAGAAATTCTTCTTCGGGTCGAAGGGGAAGATCTCCTTCCCGTTGGAGTCCCGGTACATGCGGCGCATGTTGGGACCGTCCGCGTGATCCACGCCCGCGAACTGTTCCACCTCGTGGACCGCGTGATAGGTGACCGCGCCCATGATGGCTCCGGTCTCGTAGGAGCGCTCCTCACCGTGTACGGTGATCTTCGGCGAATAGGCCTTGCCTCCTACCTTGTTCAGTTTCTCAAAAATGGTGTAGTTCTCATACCCTTTCTGCTGCAGATACATGGCAGCGGAGATGCCTGCCGGGCCACCGCCGATGATGCAGATCCGATCCTGTAAATTTGCCATATTTCATCCTCTCCCTTTAAATCAATACTAGTATTATCGATTAATATAAGACTATTTTACACTCTTTTCCAACAGGTACAAGAGGAGAGTGGAAGGAAAGAAGGAAAAACCTGTCTTTTTCCGCGAAAAACTTACGTTGTCAACTGTTCTTGACATTCTTCTTGAGCCTGAAATATGTCAACTGTCCACATTGCGGAGAGAAGGAGGCGGTAGGGAAAATAGTTTTGTATATTTTGTAAAAAATAGTTGTCTGCTTTTGCCACGGTATGTCCGTTGCACTATAATGTATATTGAGAAAAAAGAGGTGAACAATGCGTTACACATCTGAGGATTATCTGAAGGAGACCCTGTTCTACTCCTTCGCGAGGCGGATCCTGATCTGCATCGGGAAGGCGGTCTTTCGTGTCTCATATGAGGGACTAGAGAACGTCCCCGAAAAAGGCGGCGTCGTGCTGGCGGGGAATCACTCCTCCTATCTGGACTGGCTGCTCCACATCACAGCCCTGAAGAGACCTGTTCATTTCATGGGCAAGGTGGAGCTCTATCAGGGGAAATTCCCCTGGGTCATGAAGGAAATGGGGATCATCCCGGTGGACCGGTCGATCCACGACAGGGAAGCCATGCGCACAGCGATGGAGGGACTGGTGAAAGGAAAGGTCATCGGGATCTTTCCGGAGGGGACCATCAACCGGACGGAGGACACTGTAATGCCCTTCAAGTTCGGGGCGGTCCGGATGGCTGCTCTCACTAAGTGCCCTGTGGTGCCGTTCACCATTACCGGAAAGTTCCGCCCCTTCCGAAGGGGACCGGTCCTGACCTTCTATCCGCCGATCTATCCGGAGGGAGAGGATCTGACCGGGTACAATGAGCAGTTGACGGAAGTCGTTCGCTCTAACCTAGAGATCAGGAGAAACAGTAAATGAGTTCCTTTGATTTTGGATACTTTCGAAAATATGAGATGAAGAGCCGTCCTGCAGCGCCTTGGGAGAAGTACTATGCTCCCGGAGATATGGACCTGGAGGCGGAGGACATCACGATCTATAAATTCATCCGCAACTGTGCACAGGACCACATGGACTCCATCGCCATCGAATATTTCGGCGAGGAAGTCACCTATGCGGAGATGTTGCAGAAGATCGACACGGCGGCGAGAGCCTTCCTGTCCTACGGCGTCCGCAAGGGGGACGTGGTGACGATCCTCTCTGCCAATGTGCCGGAAGCGCTATACAGTTTTTACGCGCTGAACTCCATCGGAGCGGTGGCGAACATGCTGCACCCGCTCCTCTCTGAGAACGAGATCAAGAACGCTCTCAACCTCTATGAGAGCGTGATGCTGGTGGCACTGGACATCTGCTATCCCAGGATCAAGAACATCCTGAAGGAGACCTCGGTCTACAAGACCGTGATCCTCTCCGCGAAGGATTCCATGCCTCTCTACCTGAAATACGGCTATGACCTCTCCCGGGGAAGAAAAGTGGAGAGACCGAGAGCGGGGCAGGACTTCATCTACTGGAAGAAGTTCTTCGCTTCCGGCGAGCGTTCCAAGAAAGAACCGGAGACACAGGACGTCCCGAAGGATACCCCAGCGGCGATCCTGCAGAGCGGAGGAACTACCGGTGTGCCTAAGGGCATCGTGCTGTCTAACGGAAACTTCAACGCCGCTACCATGCAGGCTTTCCGCGCCTTGCCGGATCTGTGCAAGGAAGACGTCATTCTGGGGATCATGCCCATTTTCCACGGCTTCGGTCTGGAGGTGAGCATCAACGATGCTTTCGCTGTAGGTGCGAAGGTGGTCTTGATCCCGCAGTTCAACGCGAAGAAATTCGATCAGCTGGTAAAGCAGCACAACCCGTCCGTCCTGGTGGGCGTGCCGACCCTCTTTGAGGCGATGAAGAACCAGCCCGCCATGCAGAAGGCGAACCTTCACAACCTGAAGTACGTCATTGCGGGGGGAGATTCCTTTAATAAAAAGAAAGTACAGTATATCAACGCGTTCCTCCACGACCGCGGAGCGCGAACCTTCTTCACACAGGGCTTCGGGATGACCGAAGCGGTGGCAGCCATCACCTTCGACCGAAAGGACAACAGCAGGGAAGGTACCGTGGGGATCCCCTGGCCGGGAACTTACGTGAAGATCTGCGAGCCTGGAACGGACAAAGAACTGCCATTTGGCGAAGTCGGCGAGATCTGCATCTTCGGTCCCACCGTGATGCTGGGATACTACGACAACGAAGAGGAGACGGCAATTGCGCTGAAGGTCCATTCGGACGGCAACGTGTGGCTCCACTCCGGGGACTTGGGCTCCATGGATGAGGACGGTTTCGTGACCTATCGGCAGAGGATCAAGAGAATGATCATCACTTCCGGATACAACGTATATCCCGCACAGATCGAGGAAGTGCTGGAGAAGCACCCGGCCGTGAAGGAAGCCTGCGTCGTCGGTGTTCCTCACCCCTACAAGATCGAGATCGGGAAGGCTTTCGTGGTCCTGAACGAGGGAACTGAAGCCGAGCAGGTACAGGAGGATCTCATCGCCCACTGCAAGAAGAATCTGGCGGTCTACGCGATCCCCAGGGAATGGGAGTTCCGGGAAGAATTGCCGAAGACCATGTTGGGCAAGACGGATTTCCATCTGCTGCAGCAGGAGGAACTGGAGAAGAGAAAGGCGGAGAGCAGTGAAGGAGTCCCTGAAAAAACAGAATAAGAACGAGACATTTTACCGGATCCTTCTGCCCATTATCTGGGTGATCTTCAAGGTGTTCTTTCGCCCGAAGGTATCGGGAAAAGAGAAGATCCCGAAGAAAGGGGCAACGGTATTCGCCATCAACCACAGGGACACTCTGGATCCCATCATCGTCATGACTTCCACCTGGAGGCCCATCCACTTTCTCGCGAAGGAGAGCCTCTATGAAAGTCCTTTTGGATGGCTGTTCCACGCCATGGCTTGCATCTACGTAGACCGCACCGCTCACGACGGCGCTCCCCTCAGGGAAGCCATAGAGTGTCTTGAGGAAGGTAAGGCAGTGGGCGTTTTTCCGGAGGGGACCAGAAACCGGACCCACGATCTGATCTTCCAGGATTTCAAGTACGGTACGGTGTCGATGGCACAGAAGACAGGTGCTGTCGTCGTACCCTGTGTGGTGACCGGGAAGTTCGTCCTCTTCTCGGATGACCTCATGATCCGCTTCGGAGAACCGATGAAGATCGAGCCGGGCAGTTCACTTGAAGATGCGAACCGTGTCCTCAGGGAGCGGATGACGGAACTTTGGTATGAGAATCTGAAAGAGACCGGGCGCAGTCCCGAACAGGAATTCGCGCTCCGGAAAGAATATAAAAAAGCTTTAGAAAAAATGGAGAAAAGAAAATGACATATGAGATCAAAGGCGGAAACCTTCCAGTATTGATCCTCCACATGGAGACAGGGGAGCAGGCGGTCTGCGACGGCGGCGCCATGTCCTGGATGGACGACGGCATCGAGATGCGCACCGAAGGCGGCGGCTTCGGAAAGGTCATGGGAAGACTTTTCACCAGTGAGAGCCTGTTCCAGAACCGCTATGTGGCACAGCGTCCGGGAGAGATCGCTTTCGCGTCCAAGTTCCCCGGGTCCATCCTTCCGGTCCAGATCACACCGGACAAACCCATCATCGTCCAGAAGGGTTCCTTCCTGGCTAGTGTGGGCAATGTGACCAACAGTGTCTACTTCCAAAAGAAATTCGCCGGCGGTCTTTTTGGCGGGGAAGGCTTTATCCTGACCCAGATCTCCGGAAGCGGAATGGCGTTCTTGGAGATCGACGGATCTGCCATCGAATATCAGCTGGCACCCGGTCAGAGAAAGATCCTGGACACCGGATACCTGGCAATGATGGACGCCACCTGCTCCATGGATGTGCAGACGGTGAAAGGCGCGAAGAACATCTTCCTCGGAGGGGAAGGACTGTTCAATACCGTGGTGACCGGACCCGGAAAGATCGTGGTCCAGACCATGCCTCTCGCAAGTGCGGCAGCCGCCCTTTCCGCTTACCTCACGGTGGCGAAAAGCGACTGATCCTGAATAAAGTATACTAGGAGTAATATTATGGGAAAATATTTTGGAACAGACGGATTCCGCGGCGAAGCAAACGTGAACCTTACAGTAGATCACGCGTTTAAGATCGGCAGGTATCTGGGACACAGATTCTCCCAGAGCCGTCCCGCAAAGGTCGTCATCGGAAAAGACACAAGAAGATCCAGCTATATGTTTGAGTACGCGCTGTGCGCGGGACTCACTGCATCCGGAGCGGATGCCTATCTGCTCCACGTCACCACCACCCCCAGCGTGTCCTACATTGTCCGGGCGGACGATTTCGACTGCGGCATCATGATCACCGCGAGCCACAACCCTTTCCAGGACAACGGCATCAAGCTGATCAACATCAACGGAGACAAGATGGAGGAGAGCTTCATCGAGGAACTGGAGGAGTATCTGGACAGCGATCGTACACTGCCTTACGCACAGAGACAGATGATCGGCAAGACTGTGGACTACGCGGCGGGGCGCAACCGCTACATCGGTTACTTGATCTCCCTGGCGACCAGATCCTACAAGGGCTTCCGCATCGGACTGGACTGCGCAAACGGAAGCACCTGGCAGATGGCAAAGAGCATCTTTGACGCTCTTGGCGCAGATACCTATGTCATCGGGAACCGTCCGGATGGTCTGAACGTCAACGTGGAGTGCGGTGCCACCCATCCGGAGACGCTGAGACAATACGTCATGAACAATCATCTCGACATCGGCTTCTCCTTCGACGGAGACGCGGATCGCTGCATCGCGGTGGACGAGAAGGGGAACATCGTGAACGGTGACTCTATCATGTACATCTGCGCGAAGTACATGCAGGAGCACAGCATGCTGGGCAATTCCAAGGTGGTCACCACCATCATGTCCAACCTGGGTCTCTACAAAGCGCTTGATCGCCTCGGCATCGGCTATGAGAAGACAGCGGTGGGCGACAAATACGTCGCAGAGAACATGAGAGAGTACGGACACCTCATCGGAGGAGAGCAGTCCGGTCACATCATCTTCTCCCGCTATGCCAACACCGGAGACGGACTGCTGACCGCTATCAAGGTCATGGAAGTCGTCACTGAGACCAAGCAGCCTCTATCCATCCTGGCGGAGGAGATCACAGCCTACCCGCAGCTGCTGCGGAACGTGGAGGTCACGGACAAGAGCGAGACCATGAACTGTGAAGAAGTGAAGGAAGCGGTCCGGAAGGTCGAGGAGGACCTCGGCTCGGACGGACGTGTCGTCCTGCGCCCCAGCGGCACGGAGCCGGTATTGCGCGTCATGGTGGAAGCGCTGACCGACGAACTGTGCGAAGAGAAAGTAAATGAGATCATCGACGCCATGAGAAGCGCCGGGAAATTATTGAAAGTACGGAAATAAGGTAAAGACATGATCACCTTTCAGTTCGACCGAGAGACCACATCCAGAGCGGATGAACAGAGCGTTCAGAGAGCGGACATCAGCTTCCCGGACAACTTCACCGCTTCGGCCATGATGGAAGTGCTCGTACAGAGAAACTGGATCCCCACCCAGAGCAATATGGTGTGGATCCTCTGCTGCGGGGAGAAACCCGTAGCGTTCCTGTTCCGGAACAAGTTTCTGGAGAAACAGATCTACCAGACGGATAAGACCATGACCGCCGCGGAATTCCCGTCCAGGGATCTCCACGCGTATCACCGGTATTACGGAGCCATTGATTACAAAGGGCTGGCATTCCGTGATCTGCTTCAGCGTGTTTTGGCGGACTGGGGACTTCCGAACGGGAAATAAGAGTTGACAGGGTTTTAATTTAAGATTAAACTTTCTGTTAAAAAATCTGTGCAAAGGAGGTAAGACGCATGGAAAAGAAAACGTTTACTACAAAAAAACTGGTAGTCACTGCGCTGATGGCCGCTCTCGTCTTCGTGTTCACGTATCTGCACATCGATATCCCTACGCCGCTGACCAATACGATGCTTCATCTTGGCAACGTCATGGGTATCCTTGCGGGATTATTGTTCGGATCACTGTCGGGCGGACTGGCGTCGGGACTTGGCTCAATGATCTACGATATGTTGGATCCAAGGTATCTTCCGTCGTGTTGGCTTACCTTCCTGATGAAGTTCGCGATGGGTTGGGTAGCAGGAAAACTGGCAGAGAAGAACAAGGAGCAGACTGTTTGGAAGTACGCCGCGGCCGGCGCTTGTGGCTCGCTGACCTACGTGATCCTGTATGTCCTGAAGACTTTCGTCCAGAACCGGCTCATCTATGGATATGAGTTGGAGACGGTCATGACCACCGTCGTGACCAAGGGCGTGACTTCCCTGGCGAACGGAATCATTGCAGTCGTGGTCGCTACGATCCTGAATCGCGCGATCCGGCCGGCATTGAAGAAAGCCGGACTTTTCGACGAAGAAGTTTAATTTTGCTCAGTTTTTTGGAACGGTTTCTCTTTTGAGACCGTTCCTTTTTTCATGTTTTTCGACACGAATTTCCCGGAGAATATCACATGTACCAAAGAGTTTTCTTCGGCATTGTGCATGTTTCACAAATCGGTTCCGGAGGCTTGTTTTTTCGTATTCCTGGATGCCTTTGTGTCATATAATGACGGTAAGAACAGAACCAAAATTCAAAGGAAGGAGGAAGAGATGAAATTTGAGGTCAAACTCACACTTCCCGGATCCAAGTATGCCAATAATTTTGGTTTTCGTCTGAAATGCTCGTCCTGCGGAGACGTATCCCGTGAACTGGGGACGAACGCGTACACGGCGGAGACCGAATTGAACCGCATCCGCAGATCCGGTGAGAAATGTCCTGTTTGCGGCGCATCTACCTGGGAAAAAGTTCGTATCATTCAAAGAGAAGACTGAACCACATTCGGAGGTACAAAGTGAAAAAGTTATTTTCGATCATTTTGATGATCACGCTACTGGTGATCGCCATGCCGACCGTTGTATTTGCGGATACGGACGTCGTGACGGTCTATCACACTAACGACGTGCATGGCTGGGTCGAGTCCAGCTATGACGAGGACGGAAATCTTACAAAACTCGGACTGGAGCACGTCGCTGCGGTCCACAAGGCAAATCCCGATTCGATCCTGGTAGACGCGGGTGACTTCAGCCAAGGCGCACTTTTCGCGAACCTTGCTCACGGTCTCAGCGTCTATGAGGCAATGAACGCTGCGGGATACGATGTTGCCGCGCTGGGCAACCACGAGTTCGACTGGGGCGTGGCGGAATTCGAAGAGAACGCGAAAGTTCTGGAATTCCCCGTCATCTCCGCGAACATCAAGATCGAGGCAGGAAAGGAGAACATCTCTCCCATCCTGGCTGCGATGCCGGATTATGTTGTCAAAGAAGTCAACGGACATAAGATCGTATTCTTCGCATTGGATACCTCTCAGCTCAACGGAATGTGCAGCCCCAGCACCCTCGCTGCGGGCGGTATCGTGACCAGAACAGACCTGACCAATGTTGCTGAGGAAGTAGTCGCGAAGATCAAAGCCGAAGTTCCGGACTACGGCGCTATCATCGCTCTCACACACTGCGGCTATGCAGAGAATGCCGCGACAGAGACCTCCTGGGACGTCGCTCAGGTAGACGGTATCGATGTTGTCATCGACGCTCACGACCATGAGAACCGCCTCGGAGATCTGGCTAAGAACGTAAACGGAACGCTTGTCGTCTCCACTGGAACACAGATCCAGCACATCGGCGCTCTTGAACTGACCTTCGACGGCGACAAACTGGCAGGGATCCGTTCCTATGACGCAGGTCCGGAAGCTGCTGAGCTGGAACCGGATGCGGAAACACTCAGTGTGATCCAGGACTGGACAAGCAAGTTCGATGAGATCAAGAATCAGGTCGTATTCAAGTCTGAGATCAACTTCTGGGGCGGCAACCTGAATGGATTCGACGCAAACAACGAGCCTGTAACAGCAAGCATCGCTCGCCGCGGCTACACGAACGCAGGCGCCCTCATCAGCGACAGCCGTATCTGGGCAGCTAAACGCTGGCTGGATGAATACCACGACATGTATGACATCGATCCCAACACCCCGATCGTCGGTATCTTCGGTGGCGGCTCTGTGCGTGGTTCCTTCCGTGCAGGCGATGTCACTCTCGGCGGTCTGATGAGCTGCTATTCCTTCAGCTTTGAAGACGCCAAGGATACACTGGTCATGATCACGCCAAAGGTGCTCTATGATGCCATTGAACACGGCGTTAACATCTTCCAGTCCCAGGATCCGGAGACCGGTATGCTGACAGCGGACGGCTCCATCCACGGACGTTTCCCGCAGGCAGGCGGATTCAGCTACGTCTACGATATAACTCAACCAGCGAGCTCCGAGTACGACAAAGACAACCTGAAGATGCCGGACACCATCGGAACCAGAGTTCTGTCCATCACTCTTGAAGACGGAACGCTCCTCGACCGCAACGACAACGAGACCAAACTCATCCTTGTTACCGGAAGCTACGAGATCGGCGGCGGCGACAGTTACTGGATGATGGGCGTTCTCAACGATTCCCCCAACTATGGCGGCTATCAGTACATCGAAGAGATCGCTTCTCCGGAAGGAAACGCGGGCGATGTCCTTGTGGAATATGTCAATGAAGTATATGGCGGCGTCGTTCCAGCGGACAAATACCCGCTCATGAGCGACCGCATCGTACGTGTAAACGACGTTTATACCGGAACCTCCTTCAACTCCACCGTAACGGTGACCACCAACGGTGAAGATGCGATCGCCAACACGGCAGTGACCGTCTATGTGGACGGAGAGCCATCTGACTTCACCACAGACGGAGAAGGCAAGTTCACCATTGAAGGGCTTGCAAACGGCGCTCACGAGATCCGTATCCTCGGAGACAGATACGACAGTGGCTCCATTTATCTCGACAACTACTGCGGATTGGTGAACCCGGTCGCATCCAGCAACCCCGGTGAGATCCCGCTGGGAGTGGAGCCCACAACGGAACCTGAACCGGCACCGGCACCCGCACCTGCACCTGCACCCACAAAGTATGATCCGGGCTGGGGCAAAGTAGCATATGCTTTGATCGGACTTCTCGGTCTTGCATGCGCTTGCTACCTCTTCCTGACGGTAGACAAGTGGGGCAACAAACTGAACTCATAAGAGTCGATCCTTCTATAAAAGATGACCTGTCCGAAAGGGCAGGTCATCTCTTTGAAGGATATGGAAAAGTCGTTGCCAGCCTTTCTCAAAGACAGGGAAAGGAAGCAACGGCTTTGTGTTATATCGGGTTTTAAAACGGAACAACTCATGCTCTCAAGAAGAGCCAAGAATTCTCCATGCCAAATGGAATCTCTTCTGAAATAAGATCAGTACGGATAACTAAAGGAAGTATTTGCTACGGTGAGCATGGTGACGACCATGGCATTGATAAGACCTGCGATCCATACATTGCCTGTCTTCTTGTACATCTTGAGCGCGATCGCTGCGGCGATCCAGAGAATGGGAACGACTGGGAACATCAGCAGTGGGAACAAGGCACCTGCGGAGGCGAGGGGACCGCTCATGATGGCACCAAAGAAGGTCATGCCGTTGATCGCCAGAGGGATATACTGCAGGAATACGAACAGAAGGATCCCCAGAGTGTTCCACAGGCAGCTCATGAAGATCTGCTTTCCTTCCGACCAGGTCTTAAAGCGGTTGCGTGTAACAGCGAGGCTGTTGATGACGTAGTAGACCAGGAAGAAAGGCAGATATTTGACCGCGACCCATATCTTTGCGGGATTGAAGGCGCGGATCGCAAAGGTCCAGATCCGGAAGTCTGTCTTGAACAGCCAATCCGTAACGAAAACGGTGGAGAAAGCGATACAGGTCACTGCGAGTGCCAAAAGGATCGATTTGCACAGTTTTCTTGAGTCGATAGCCAATCCGGACTCTTTCGCCTCTTTGATCGGATGGAATCCGCCAATACGCAGGAAGAGAAGGCTTATGAGACCGCAGAACAGGGTCCAAAGTCCGATGCCGCCTGTCGTATCCTGAGGCCAGAAGGGATTCACCAAAAACAGGAAACCCACCGCTACCAGAGGAATGATCAGGATCCCAGCCAGGATCGTGGAGACCAGATTGGTCACGGTATAGGTCTTTTTGTTCACAGACGCCAGAAGTTTTGGCTCAGTCTTCGCCTTCAGTTCTGAGAAGAAGGGGAGAGACATGAGGCATTCCGCAAGAGGAACCAGAAGGAGGAAGAATCCGCACAGTGCGATACAGTTGCACAGTTCCTTTATCTGCCAGATCTGGTCTGTTTCGGAGATCGGTCTCGGAGCACCCAATGCATCGGTGAAGAATTCGATGGCGTGAGCACAGGCGGTCTTTGAAAAGTGATTCCAGGGGTGGGTCTGCCAAGGCGCCCACATGCGGATCCCGTGACCGGTGGAAGCGTTCTCATATCGTTTGCCTTCCACGATGGTCTCGGTGACCTCTGTCCCGGACTGCAGTGAGAGAAGCCCCTTCGCGATGGGGTTGTCCAGAATGGTGATCATCGTTCCTTTGACGGTAACGATGAAGAATTCATCGAAACGTCCGGCAATGATACCCACTTCGCAGTCATAGGGGGAGAACTCCTGCAACCCGGAGGGCACATTACCAACGATCAGAGCAGCGGCAACTTTGTTTTCACCCTTGCCCTCCGCTGCCAGTTGAGAATAATACTTTGCCGTTTTATCTGCGTATCCGCCGCCCATGGAGTGACCGGTGACACCGATCCTTGCGGGATCGACGAAGTCCAAAGTCGACAGATACTCTACCGCATCCGTCATGCCTCCCGTGCTTCGGCTGATCTCTGAACCTCTGTCAGAGACGGAAACGGAGGAGTCGCCGTGGGAATAAGCGTCCATGGCAAAGACGACGAACCCTCTTCGGGACAGTTCTACGTAATTGAGGTCCTGCATCTCACGGTTGTTCAGGTAACCGTGGCTGGTGACGATCGCAGGCGCAGGTGTCGCTGCTGTCGCATTTTGCGGGATCATCAGATACCCGGTGAACGTTCCGGTATCCGTTTCCAGTGTGACATCTACCAGTCGGACATATCCGAAACTGGTCTGAACGAAGCCCGCGATCCCTGCTCCTACGAAGATCATTAGTAATGCCAAAACCAACCATCGTTTTGCTTTCATTTGGTTTCCTCTTTCTTTCAATTGAACAGTAATGTTAACACGATTAACTTCTGCTTCCATGATACCATGCAGCAAGAGGGAGGCTCAATATAAGACGATAAGGGAAACGATTTTTTGAAGCATCGTTACAGGCAGAAAGTATTCGTACGGCGCGTCCGATGATGTCATGACAAAGCAAAAGAAGCGCATACCGTGCGATAACGGTCACGCTTCTCTTCGCACCATGTACTGTTGGATCAGAGTCCCTTTTTTGTAAAGATCTGCTCCAGCAGTTCGTAGTTAATCTTGTCTACCATCGTCTTGCCATGACGATTCCCGATATATCCCTCCTCTTCCAGTTGTCTCAGATACCGGTAAAGGGTCCGGGGATTGAGGCGAAGCTGGTTGGCGAGATCATCCCTGCTGATGGGATAGACGTAGGGAAGATCCTTATCGATCGCGTGGATAAAGAAATACTCCATGAGTTGCTGCTTTGGGGAAGCATACAGAGTCTCCTCCGAACTGCGCATATTGCGCACCAACAGTTTTGCCAGGTATCCGTTGAGCAGCACGGAGAGCTCCTGGCAGTTTCGCACACAGGAGGCAAAATAATCTGCTGGACAGGAAAGGATCAGCGCGGAATCGCTGGATATGTAGACGTTCGCGAGAAATTCCGGTATCCCCGCCAGGTATTCCGAGATCCCAAAGATCTGTACCGGTTGATACAGATCCGCTATGGTGAGGGAACCGTCCTCGTTCACGGTGGAGACACCGCAGTGTCCTTCCAAGAGAAGGTAGATGTTCCTTACGGAGAAACCTCCATAGAGGAGGACTTCCTGTTTTTTCATCCGCATCAGTACCATGGGACTGGGTGCGGATCTTTTGCTGAAATGCCCTTCGAGGACGTTGCAGAGATACCTCTCGATTTCATTGTTGATCATGACGAAAAAACACCTCAAAAATTGAAACAAAAAACTGACAATTGTCAGTATTTTCCTATTGAACACAATGATAGCATGAAATCAGAAAGAACGAAATATCCATTACCACAATGAGAGGAAAGAAAATGGCTACGATAGAAAACATCCAAGAATCCGCATTAGAGATCCTGAAGAACAAACGCCTGACCCATGAACAGCAGATGTTCAATCTGGCTGCAGTCGCACAGAACTCGCTTCCCCAGGCCCCTGGTCCTTATACCGATGAATTCGAAGCGCTCCGCGTCGCGGGCGTCCTGAACGATATGGGCGAGGGACACTATCCCTATGTCGCCCGCTATATCATCCCGGATTACAGCAAACTCATGAAGAACGGGAGCAAGTTCCTCCGCATGGATCCTCCCAAGACACTGTATGAAGCGGTCTATACCCTGGAGATCGCCTACCACAACGTTCCTTCCGTCACTCATTTCCCTGTCTACCTCGGAAACTGGGGCGAGATCTTTGAACCCTTCTGCGAGGGAATGACCGATGAGGAGATCCGCACCATCATGCGCGGGTTCTTGCTCCATCTGGACCGCACCCTGGGAGACAGTTTCGTTCACGCCAACATCGGACCGGAGAAGACCCGTGTCGCGGGCATCATCCTGGATCTGGTAGCGGAGCTTCAGAACGCTATCCCGAACATGACTCTCATCTATGACCCGGACATCACACCAGATGACTTTGCGGAGCACTGCATCGCAACCTCCCTTGTGAGCGCCAACCCTGCATTCGCGTACGATCCGGCATACAAGAAAGATTTCGGCAAGAATCCTTACGCCATCGCCAGCTGCTACAACGGTCTGCCGGTATGCGGCGGAGCCTTCACCCTCATGAGGATGAACCTGAACCGCGTGGCAGAGAAGGCCCAGAGCGTGGACGATTTCTTCAACAACGTTTTCCCGCACTGTGTGGAAGTCATGTGCGGCTACATGGAGTCCCGCATCACCTTCTTGGTAGAGGAAGCAGCTTTCTTCAAGAGCAACTGGCTGGTGAAGGAAGGTCTCATCGATCTGGACAACTTTGTGGGTCTGTTCGGCATCGTGGGACTGGCGGAGTGCGTCGATGTCCTGATGCAGTATGAAGGCACCAATGAACTGTTCGGCAAGAGCGATGCGGCAGACCAGATGGGTGTCCGCGTGCTGGACGCGCTGAAGGAGTTCGTAGAACGCCACACCTCCAAGTATTCACCGATCACAGATCACAAGTTCCTGCTCCATGCTCAGGTCGGTCTCGGCGAGAGCGACACCACCCCTGGAACCCGTATCCCGATCGGCAGAGAGATCCCTCTCTATGATCATCTTCGTCAGGCTGGTCTGTATCACAAATACTTCCCGACCGGCGTCGGTGACATCTTCCCCTTCGAAGTGACCGCAAAGAAGAATCCGGGCGCTATTCTGGACATCTTCAAAGGCGCATTCAACGTGGGAATGCGCTACATCTCCACCTACGCAGAGGACAGCGACCTGATCCGCGTCACCGGATATCTGGTCAAGAAGTCTGAACTCTTCGCCGTCCATGACGGTGCTCAGGCGATCAACGACATGTCCCTCGTAGGGTACAACCAGGTCGTGGTCGGTCATACTCTGGATCGAAAGGTGCGCAGCACAGATGAGAGCGCCGGTCAATAAGATCATCGATTATTCCTTCGTGGATGGACCTGGAAACCGGACAGCGATCTTCTTTCAGGGATGCAATTACCACTGCACCTACTGCCACAATCCCGAGACTATCCACATGTGCAACAACTGCGGAGCCTGTGTGGAGACCTGTCCTGTCGGAGCGCTTTCCATGAAGGATGGCAAAGTGGTGTGGGATGAGAAACTCTGCTGCAAATGCGACACTTGCCTCAAGACCTGCCCGAATCTGGCTTCCCCGAGGGTGACCCTAATGACGGCGGACGAGGTCTTTGACCGGGTGAAAAAGAACGCCCCCTTCATCAAGGGGATCTCCACTTCCGGCGGTGAGTGCACACTGCGGAAGGAATTCCTGATCGAACTGTTCACAAAAGTGCGAGAGATCGGGCTCACCTGCCTCATAGACAGCAACGGTTCCATGGATTTCTCGAAGAATCGGGATCTTCTGGATGTGTCGGACGGAGTCATGCTGGACGTGAAGTCCTCGGATCCACAGGAGTATTTAGAGATCACGGGAGGGGACGGGAACGGTATCCTGGAAAAGGCGAAGTTCCTGGCAGCTCTGGGAAAACTGACAGAGGTGCGCACCGTGTGTTCACCGGACTTCCAATCTGAGAAGACAGTGGATGAGGTGAGCAAAGCGCTGGCGGATTACTACCGATTCGGGGATATCCACTATCGGATCATCACCTACAGGCAGTTCGGCGTACGCAGTCCTTACAGGGAGCAGATCCGGATCAGCACAGCTGAGGAGATGGAGAAACTGCGAAAGATCGCGGTGGACAACGGGATGCAGCACGTGTCTGTCGTCTAACAGAGAATACGAAAACAAGGAGGCTTTGACGCCTCCTTTGCTTTTGCCGAGAAAAAACCGGAGGGGGCTCTCCAAGAGTGAGCCTGCTCCGGTTTGATGATCTTATGGAAGATATCAGAAGTCCAGATCCAGATTCGGTTTCAACTGGTATTCCGGATACGCTTCGTGGACCTCCTGAACGATCTGCATGAACAGCCCTTCGCGGTCCTCGACAGCGAAGTCCAGGATGACATCGAAACTTAGCACCTTTGTCTCAGTGTTCGCGTTGAGCCCGTGGACCTGAAGGACTCCGTCGTGTGCGTTGATGAGGGAAGTGACCTTCTCACGGATAGCAGAGACCTCGCTGCTCTGGGTGTTCCTGGCGTAGATGCCGATCCCCTCCAGCAGGATGTTCTGTTCTACATAGATCTTTTCCGCGATGCGGCGCTCCAAAGCATCCAACTCGTTGACTGTCATGGTGTCCGGGACTTCGATATGGACGGAACCTACCAGTTTGTCCGGACCGTAGCTGTGCAGCAGGATGTCGTAGACGCCGAGGACGTCCTTTTCCGACTCCAGGATGGCGTGACGAAGGTTGTACACGGTATCGGAGTCCGCGCGGGAGCCCAGAAGTTCATCCACCGTTTCCAGCAGCATCTCGATACCGGACTTGATGATGAAACCGGCGATGACCACGCCGAGCCAGGCTTCCAGGTTGATGTGGAAGAAGATGGAGATAAGGGCGGAGACCAGAACGGAGGTGGAGATGATGGCATCGAAGGAAGCATCCGAACCGGATGCGACCAGGGATGCGGAGTTGTATTTCTCACCGGCTTTCTTGACATACGCCCCGAGCAGGAATTTTACCAGAACAGCCACAGCGATGATGGCGAGGGAGAGGAGACTGTAGTCCGGCGCTTCCGGAGACAGGATCTTCTTTACCGACTCCACAAGGGAGGTGAAACCTGCATACAGGACCAAAGCGGAGACGACCGTCGCGCTTAAGTATTCCGCCCTTCCGTGACCGAGAGGATGTTTCTTGTCCGGTTTCTTCGCGGCGTATTTTGCTCCTAGGATGGTGATGACGGAGGAAAGAGCGTCCGACAGGTTGTTTACAGCATCCAGAATGACGGCGATGGAATGGGAAGCGAGTCCCACGATCGCCTTGAAAGCGGCAAGCATGATGTTTGCCAAAATTCCGATGATACTGGTGCGTACGATGCCGCTCTCGCGGGCTTCATGACTTAGTTCTGTGCTCATAATGATAACCTTCTTATATTACGATCATGCCAGCGGGATCTCGACGACCTCTGCCATCTTGGTGAGGCAGACTTCGATCTGCTCCGAGATCTCCTTGACCAGACGTCCGGTGATCTCGTCGTTCTTGTCGTTCTCCAGATCCGCGTACAGTTTTTCTTTGATCTCGGAACTGAGTTTATCCAGCCTCGAGTCTATGGAACTCTTCGGCACTAGTTTCCTCGCTACTCTGGGGAGATTGGCGTTGAGAAGAGCGTTCTGCATGGTCTCCTGACCGAGAGCCAGGACCAGCAGAGAGAGGATGATGCCCGCCACGATCCCTTCCGGACCTCCGGCGATGATGGCGACTCCGCCTCCTCCGCAGAGAAGACCGACAAGGATGGATACGATGGTGTCGATCATCCAGGTGATCTCGTTCACGGCGAAGAGGTCTTTCGCTTCCACCTTTACATCCAAATCTGTGATGGACAGATAGGAGTTGAGACTAAGGGCAGAATAGGGGACGTTGTGCCGGACGCAGATGGGCATGGTGTGCTCATCCAGTTCGGCGGAGATGTTCTTCAGCCAGCCGCTGACCTGTTTTGCGAGGATCGTTCTGGCTTCATCGGTGTGCAGATAGACATCGATCTCGGTCTGCAGCACATCGTCTATATCGTTCAGTTTCTCAACGGCTCCTGTTCTCCAACGCTCCACTACTGGGCGGACCACGTTTTTCAGGATGGGATCCACCAATGCGTCCACAGTGGCACGGTACAGTTCCGCGATGTGCGCCTGTACGATGTCCTCCACGACGCTGGAGACTTTGAGTTGCTCCAGTTCCGCCTTGAACTCGCGAAGTTCCTCATCGATCCGACCGCAAAGGGCGAGCCCGTTTGCCACTGAGAACTCCGGCTCGGAACCCCGGATGACCACGGCTTCCGGGAAGACGTCCGCGCACCAGTTGCGGATGGCGGGCAGTTTGGAGACTCCCCCGGTGAGGAAGATGAGCTCCGGCTGTTTATCCCGGATGTTCTCACGCACCTGCTGAAGACTGTCCACGAAGACCTCTTTAAAGGACCTTCCACCCAGTTTGTCCACTTTCTTGTTGAGAAGTTTGTCCGCGATATCGGTGTTCATGCGGAGGGTGAGCTTTGCGGGAAGCATATTGTATCGGATAGTCACGGAGCTGACACAGTCGTTGGTCTGCCAGAATTCCTCGTCCGAGAAATACTTCTCCTTGAGACGTCTCGCGGAAAATTCGCAGTAGC
>JAFUBI010000053.1 GCA_017460285.1 Oscillospiraceae bacterium
TATCTGAACAGCGCTGTTCTAAAGATCGCAGGGAACACTTTTGCAAACAGTATCTTCTCCACAACATTTGTAGGATGGACAGCATCTTTTCTTTTGTTTGCTGCGTTGCTGACTTTATATACGGATGACAAGAAAACAGCAGCGTGCGGATCCCTCCTAATGATGATGGTCATTCTACTGTTTGCTCCCGTTCAGTCCATGGGCTTTATAGCAGGAAATCCTATATTGTCAAAAGGGTTCTCTTTTCTGGATAAGATCTTTTCAAAATTTGCGGTCCTTTTCCTGCCGGGTAATTCCTCCAGACCAACGCGAATGGCGGTAATAGGGCTGTATTTGGCGATCTTCAGCGCATTGTATCCCAATCTTAAATGGAAAAAAGAAAAGTATTGGGTAGAGCCGGTATTATTCGGGATATTAGGCGGGATAATGATCCTTTGGGCAAACGACTATGGCAGTGCGTCTTATGTAGGAGCATCGTTTTGTTTCTTTTTGATCGTGCTGAAGAAAACTGGGTTTTGGAATGCAGTAAAAGAAAGTGTGATCTATGTCGCTGCTACACTCACGACCGTTTTTCTGATCATGATGATAGTGACAAAGGGGCACGTGGGGTATTGGTTTCGGCAGACGTTTTCCATCACGGATTTTCTATGGTGGTATGATGGCGTGTTCTTTGACCGGAAGCGACTTGGGTTCTGGGAATATCCTCCCTTTAGCGGAGAGTGTTTGATTCCCATCATGTTCGCTGTTGGGTCGCTCCTGACATGGATCCTGTTGCTGTTTCAAAAGGATGAGCTCGAGAAACGAGCAGCGAAGCACATTATGCTTCTTACGACAGCATTCGTCTATCTATATTTGAACCTGTTCAAGAATGGTTATGAGGAGCAGTACACAAACATCTTCATCGTATACGCATATCTGTCTGTTTTTTTCTTTGTAGTGGACATGCTTAAGAAGTTAGTCCGAGGGGAAAAAGCAGAGAAAATGGTTCGAACCATTCTTGCTATGACAGGATTAATGGTCATGGCGGTTGCGTTGCTTTATTCTGCGAACAGTATCCGGTATGCTAAGGCGAACCTTGCTCCGACAGAGGCATATATCGAAGCGCTGGACGGAAACTGTTACAGTTGGTATCGCGATCTCAACCTTGCTTATGAACAAGTTGGTAATTCGACGCTGTTCTCCACATATGGGTCTGCACTTGAGGTGATGAAGGGAACGCAGCAGCCTAGTCGATATGACTATATCACCCATGTTTATGGGAATCAGGCAAGAGGAGAATATCTGGAAGCGTTCCGTGAGATGAACCCAGAATATGTGTCGATTTTAAACAGGGATTATACAAGGTGGGAGGCTTGGGCATGCGACGCGAACTGGTTTTTTTATAGAGAGATTTTAGACCATTATCAGTTCTCGTTTGCGAATACTTTCTGCAGATACCTGAAAAAGACGGAGGAGAGCAACGTCCTGAATGTTGATATTCGAGCAGAGATAATTCCGGTGAGCAGTTCGCAAGTAAAGATACGATTGACATCGAGTGAAACTACGACCAGACAGATCGCAGATATTTCGCTGGCATACACGACGTCACTTGTAAATGGATCTCATCGCCTGCTGACCGTGAACAGACTTGTTGCTGTGACGGGACCTGCAGAGTATCTCTATCCAAAGGATAATTTCGATGCATGGTTTCTTCCCAATTCATCGGAAGGATACTGGCTTCCTATTTTGATTGAAGATGGGGTAGGAGAGATCACCTTAACAGTGTATCCAGAAGAATGTGCAGAGTTAGTTGTAGACAGTGTTTATGTCAATAAGGTGTGTGATTTTGAAAAGGTCTTTGGTGTAGATTCAATTTCCACAAAGAGTTGAAAGATAAATAGTATTTCTTAAAGAGAGCAGTTTCCACATTTCACAGTTTGGAAACTGCTCTCTTGGTTTGAGTTTTCCCCGTACACAAGATACAATAGTACTACATTACAAACGCGATAAGTAAGGATAAAGACATCCCGACATGAGTAAGAATAGCGGATCAAGACTCCACAAGATCCTCGCATGATCAACAGTTTTATTCTGGGTATGCGTAGGTGTTTTGTGGTATACTTACTTTTCTCAAAACGGTACAGGACAGTTTTTTGTGATGAATGTCCTTATCGGTTCTATGGGTCCGAGAAAAAAGGATGAAATTGATTTAGTTATTGGAGAAGTGAAGGACTTTTCCTTCGTTTCTTATGATGATGTTACGAATTTGTCTTTATATGTGGAAACTGAGGGCAGCGCAGCATTAAAAAGTTCGTTGTATGATTCAGAATGGAATCTCATAAGGGAAAACACAACAGATATCGATTCGAAGGAACAGGGATTCGTACAGCTTTTTAAAGACCTGGAAATACAGGGAGGAAGATCTGTATTTCTCCTTAGATTAGAAAAAATAAGCGGAGACGGAAATGTCCGCGTTATTTCAAGGAATGGAGGAACATCCATCTATGCATACGGTGGGTTCCCGTTCGCCGCGTTTTTGTATGGAGCAACAAGTCTTTTGTTGTTTTTAGTAGGAGCGGGGGTTTTTATTTGTCTTTATAAAAGACTCTCCTATGAAAAAGTGTTTTTGGCAATCGCGATCCCGATGGTCATCTTATTCTCTGTCCTTTTGTATCCCGGGACCGCCTGTGATGAAAATGATCACTACGTTGAAGCATATAAGTTATCCAACAAGATATTATCTGTCGATACGAATCTGATCAGAGAAGAGGACCTGTCAATCGTTTCAAACAGGTGGGCTGTTCCCACGATTGAAGGGGCATATTTAGCCATTAACCAGATTGGGCACAGAACAGAGAATACGACCTTGGTTTTAAATGAGCACAGCGGGCATGCGGGGAACGCGATCGTGTATCTGCTCCCAGCAGTCGGTATCACTGTTTCAAGAATTTTAAATCTCAATGCATTCACGACCTATTATGCTGCAAGAGGACTGAACATTTTATTTTACCTAGCAAGCGGTTATTTATCGCTTTCAATTTGCTCATATGGGCAGGGGATCCTTCTCGGATTTTTATTGCTGCCTCTGACGATCAACCAATGCATCAGTGTAAATCAAGACAATTTTTGTTTTTGTATTTCTTTTTTAGCAATAGCTTTTTGGACACATTTGAAGAAAAAGGAACTGGAAGACGAAAAAGTGACGGTGCTGGAAGCGGTCTGCCTTCTTCTGATTTCCCTGATGCTTCTTGCAAGTAAAGCTTATGCGATCATTTTAGGGATGTATATTGTTTTAGTAATCCCCAAAGTGAAGGCTTTGCGAGACAGGCGAAAAGACATATTTCTTATAATGAGCATTCTGGTCTGTGCAGTCTGTGTAGCGCTTTTGCTTGGAAAATCCGGGTATACTCATTATCTGTTCACCGCGCTATTTGGAGAAGCAAACGGCGGAAGATATAGCCTTAAATTCTATTTGGATGACCCATTAACAGGCTGGCAGATTTTTGTTGCGACAATCAAGCAGCAGTGGTTCCAGTGGTTTTGGGATGCGTTTGGCTCCAAACTGTCTTGGCAGACCTATTTCACACCGATCTATGCTGTTTGTTTTGCAGTCATTCTTGTTCTGCTGGCTAGATCGGAAAGTGGTGAAATAGTGGGCTCTTCCTCATTAGAGAGAATTGCTATTATTGTAATAGAACTTGCTTTTTTTGCTCTTGTTTATCTAAGGGCGAGCACATGGACAGAAGTTGGAAGAAGAACGATATGGGGAATACAGGGCAGATATTTTATCCCTGTTTTGCCGCTGGTACTATATGGTCTTGTTGGGAAGAGCAAAAGCGCATTACAGAAGAAGTGGCAGTGGGCGCTATGCGCCATGTTTGTTATATTGCTGATAACAGTAAGTATGGATCTTCTGTGTACTAAGATATTGGTCTATTTGGTCGAATAAGGAAAAGGAAACAATATGAGACGTAACAAGACACAGCCGGGGATGATTTTGTTAAATGTCGTCGAGGATGTTTTATTGATCATCCTGGCTTATTGGATTGCTTTTGTTTTGCGGTTTAATGTGTTTAACGGAATTAACAATGCGGATCTGATGGGATGGAGTTCCCTTCTGTTGATTGTATTATATGCAATTGGTCTTGCCGTGGTGTTTGCAATCGAAGGAGTATATAGCCCTGCCACGAGAAGAGAAAATGCAAGGAATTATCTTGTTATTTTTCTAGCTGAGACCGCAGGTACGCTTCTTCTCGTCATATACTTTTTCTTGACGCATAATGATGACTTTTCCCGTATATTCTTGTTGTTGTTTTGGTTGACTTCTATTTTGCTGTTGTCCTGTAAATGCTTTCTTTCACAGAAGTTAATCTCAAAAAACTGGGACAAGATGGTTGAAAAAAACCACATCGTTCTGGTCGGCAGCGGTGCGTCGGCGCAACGGTACCACCAGATCACACAAAAACAGGAATTTCCAACAACAGTTTATGATGGTTATGTAGGAGATGAGGGGCAGAGTCTTCCTCAACGATTGGGTGCTATATCCGATCTCGCAGAAGTTTTAAACGACCATAGGTGCGACGAATTGATCGTTGCGTTAGAGCCCCACGAAGCAGAAAAGATGCCTTTTATCCTGAGCGCAGCTGAGAAAGAAGGAGTGGAGGTGCACCTGGTTCCATTCTTTAATGATTATTATCCGAACCACCCCATCATTGAATCCTACGACGGAATCAATCTGGTAAATCTAAGATCTACTCCATTAAATCGTCCGTGGAATGAGTTGCTGAAGAGAGCGGTGGACCTGATAGGCTCCTCTCTGCTGATTCTTTTACTTAGCCCCCTTATGGTAGGGACTGCGATTGGAGTGAAGATTTCCAGCCCGGGACCGACCCTGTTTACTCAAGATCGGGTTGGCAAGAATAAGAAGATTTTCAAGATGTACAAGTTTCGCAGCATGAGAGTGAATGCGGAGCAGGACTCAGCATGGAGCAAAGATAAAGACCCACGAAGGACGAAATTCGGCTCCTTTATTAGAAAATATAGTATTGATGAACTGCCTCAATTGTTTAATGTGTTTTTGGGTGATATGAGTCTTATTGGACCACGTCCGGAGATCCCTTTTTACGTGAGACAATTTAAAGAGTCGATTCCGCTTTATCTGGTCAGACAGCAAGTGAGACCCGGGATGACGGGATGGGCGCAAGTAAACGGATTTCGGGGAGACACTTCGATTGAGGGAAGAGTAGATTATGATATCTGGTACATTGAAAACTGGAGTCTTTGGTTGGATATCAAGATACTGTTTTTGACTGCATTTGGCGGGTTTATCAACAATGAGCACTAAAATCTATGTGGCTACACACAAGGAATACACGTTTCCCAGCGATGAAATATATATGCCGGTGCAGGCGGGGGCGGCTATCCA
>JAFUBI010000002.1 GCA_017460285.1 Oscillospiraceae bacterium
GCGATCCAGCTAAGCAAGGAACTGAATTCCCTCTGATTCCCTCTTCTCCTTCGCTCAGCTCAAGCAATCCGTAAACACTTCCGATGCTGCCTCCACTGCTGCTGCGGGAAGACTGGCGCAAAAACTCTCCGCCATCGCAGCTCCGGAATCCGCATTGGTTCAATATGTCGACAAGATCGAAGACCTTCAGAGCGTGATCGACAGCAGAGACCTGCTCAAGGAACACGAGTTCTACATCAAGAACATTAAAGAACGTGCGACCTACACACTTTCACCGGAAGTTGAACAGGTCATCAGCCTCTATGAGATCAGCGGTTCCAATGCATGGTCCGATCTCCAGGGTTTCCTCACTTCCACCGTTCCTGTGGAATACAAGGGAGAGACGACAACACTGTCGGATATCCGCAACAAAGCTTATGATCCGGACCCTGAAGTGCGCAGATCCGCCTACGAAGCTGAACTCAAGGCGTACGACCGCATCAAGGACGGGATCGCTTTCTCACTGAACTCCATCAAGATGGAAGTCATCAATCGCTGCAAACTCCACGGATACGATTCTCCATTGGACGAAGCATTGAAAAACGCTCACATGAAGCGTGAGACATTGGACGCCCTTCTTCAGGCAATGGAAGAGTACCTTCCCAAGTTCTGGGAATACATGCGTGCGAAAGCAAAACTGCTCGGACACGAAAACGGGCTTCCATTCTATGATCTTTTCGCCCCCCTCGAAGGCAACAGCGATGAATTCACAACGGAAGACGCAAAGAATTATCTTGTAAATCTGTTCTCCACTTTCGATCAGGAAGAAACGGACATGATCGCTCGCGCGTTTGACGAGTCCTGGATCGATTTCTATCCTCACGAAGGCAAAGTCGGCGGTGCATTCTGCGCCGGACTGGCAGGAGTAAAGGAAAGCCGGATCCTCACCAATTTCGGTGGCGCACTGGGAGATGTCGTTACTCTCGCTCACGAACTGGGGCATGCATTCCACAACCACTGCCTCAGAGACAACAGCATCCTCAATCTGGATGTTTCCATGCCTGTGGCTGAGACCGCTTCCACCTTCAACGAAGTCGTTTGTCTCAATGCTGCCATCGCAGCGGAGAAGGATCCTGTGGCGCGTCGGGCTCTGATCGAAGGTCAGCTCATGGACGCCAACCAGATCATATGCGACATCTACTCCAGATATCTCTTCGAGACCGCTGTTTTCGAGAACCGTGAAAACGAATTCATGTTTGCGGACCGTCTCTGCGAGATCATGCTGGAGGCGCAGAAGAAGGCATACGGCGATGGGCTGGATCCGGAATATCTCCACCCGTATATGTGGGCATGCAAGAGCCATTATTACAGCGGCGGTTTAAGCTTCTACAACTTCCCGTACGCTTTCGGCGGTCTGTTCGCAAGAGGTCTGTACGCAAAATATCTTCAGGATGGAGAGTCTTTTGTGCCCCTCTACAAACGCCTTCTGAAGGCGACCGGAACCACTACAGTGGAAGGTGCCGCGGAAGTCGCAGGCATTGACCTCACAGATGTGAATTTCTGGAGAGCTTCTCTCCAGATCCTTGCAGACGAGATCGATGAATTTGTTTCACTCTGCAACTGATCCTGATATTGCAACAGGAGCGATCCCGGCAAGGGATTGCTCCTGTTTTTGTAACGGAATATGTCACTATTGCGTTTTTTCCACCACGAGATCTTCTATGGCATGTCCCAAGAGCAGTTCCGGGACACGGTCCGGTCTGATCCACTCGGAAATATCCCGTTCCGGCAGGATCATGGGCATTCTATCGTGTATCTCACCGACAGGATCACTGGCATCCCTTGTCAGGATGACAAAAACAGGAAGCCCATCTTCAATCCGATACAATCCGCACAGCCACAGGATCCGGCTGTCAGAGGAACGAATGGAGTACTTGTCACCTGTTCTTTTCTTCCCGGCAGGATCCTCATAATGCATCCATTCAAAGTACTGGGACGCCGGAACGGCACAACGATGCTCTTTCCACGAATCTCGAAAAGTGGGTTTGGCCGCAGCACTTTCCACCCTGGCATTGACCATAAGCGGTCCCTTTGCCATCTGAAAACCCCATCTCATAGGAAACACTGCCTGCTCTCCTTTCCTGCTGAACGCAACAGCAGGGACAACATCTGTAGGTCTCACTTCCCCGTATCGAACCAATTCTTTTCCTTTTTCCACAAATCTCTGAAACAGTGGTGACTCCTGCGCTTTTTCAACATAGGGCACCATCTTTTCGGAATTTCGCTGGATAAAATATCGTACACACATGCTCTTTCCTCCGGTAATACCTAGATTATACATCTCCTGTGATCCGCAATGGAAATAGCTGCTTCTCAACAGAAGAATTCCACCAATGGAGCCTTCTTTTGCCCACAATTATCGTATAATGGAAGAAACTTAACAGATTTTCACCACATATCGGGAGGTTTTCATGCTAAGGCTTAACACAAAACTGGACAGCGCAAAGGTATATCGTTCTGGCGCTGAAATGGTACGGAAAGGTACAGTCGAACTTCCGGAAGGCAAGAACACTTTATACGTATACGGGCTCACACAGACTGCCGTATTGGATACGGTCCGTTTGTTTTCAGGTGAAGGAGTGACATGTGCGAATCAGCGCTTTGAGCGTGTCTCTGAAATAGAGAACGAACTGGAATCCGATCAGATCTCTGAGAAGATCGAGCAACTTAAAAAACAGGTGGAAGTAAAACAGTTGCAGATCAATCTATGGCAAACAAACGGCGACTTCACCAACAGTGTCTCTCAGTCCGCATCCGATATACAGGAATACATCGAACTGCTGCCGGAAAGGATCGAAAAACTGAGTCTTGAGATCCTGGAAAAGAACAAAGAGATCGAAAAACTTGAAAAGGATCGATCTGAAGCGACTAAGAAGGAGAACGCATCCGTCATGGCGGTGGATATCCACTCGGACCGCACCGGTTCAGTTCCCTTTGAACTGCGCTATTTCGAAAACAGCGCATGGTGGTCTCCCGTCTATGAACTCCACACAGATGCCAAATCCGACCTGGATCTTCGCCTCCGCGTCAAGATCCTGCAGCAAAGTGGAGAAGACTGGAAAGACATCGCCCTTGCACTATATACCGGAAATCCCGTCACCGGCGGAACCCTGCCCGAGTTATCACCGATCTATTTAAACATTCAGGAGACTATCAAAGCCAGATCTGTTTCCAAGACGAATTCCATGATGTTCGGCTCTATGATGATGTCAAAAGCATCCAGCCTTGAAATGGAAGACACCATGGTCGTTTATGATGAAGCCCCTATGACCCGTGTTGCTACTGAGGAAGCCTCTGTATCTGAAGAAGATACCATGACGGAATACTCTCTTGGAGAACGCAAAAGCGTCGTAAGCGGGTCTGCGGGCACGATGGCCGACCTGCAAAAATATGTGATACCGGCTTCCTACACGGTATCCTCTGCGCCGAGCCAGGATCCCAATGCCTACCTGATCGCGACTGTGAAAACAGCAGATCTCCCCTTGACCTCTGCCATTAGTTCTGCAGTCTATCTGAACGATTCCTATGTCGGCGATGCTTACATCGATCCGGATCTCACCAAAGATGACGCATCGATCACTATCGGAAAATCGGAGCAGGTGCATGTCAGCCGCACCAAGGTCTCTCAAAAGGCATCTACGACCCTGTTCAAGGGGCAGAAAGTAATGGAATATGTTTATGAGACACGCCTGACCAACTCCTCTAAATCCGATCTCGATGTTACATTGAAGGATCAGATCCCGGTGTCTCAGGACAAGGAGATCACTGTGGAAGCGAAAGAACTCTCCGGAGCTTCTCTCGATGCAGAGACCGGTATTCTAACATATAAAATCCCGCTTCCCGCTGGACAAACCAAGACCGTCACCCTAAGTTACAAAGTGAACTGGCCAAAGGACAAGAATCTAAAGGAGTCCACGAGCAAAGCAAAAATCAAGTGGTGCCCGAACTGCGGAGCATCGACTCAAGGAGCAGGACGTTTCTGCCTTGAATGTGGGACTCCACTTACATGATCTGATCTGTCGCAAATGCGCCGAACCTTTACGGTCCGGCGCATTTTTGTCTCTTTAGGATCAGTCGTCCATATCCTCATACGCTGCAAGTCCTTTCTTCGCTGCGACCTTTTGGTCACCATGCTTGACCTGCGTCATTGTGAGATAGGACAGAAGAACAAACAGAGATGCGTAGATGAAGAGCACTTTGTAGGAGATGATCCGCATCAGTGTTCCCGCCAAAATGGGAGTAATGATCTGTGCAGCCATGCTGGCTGTGTAGTAATAACCGGTGAACTTCCCGATATCCGATCCCTTGCACATCTCGACTACCATCGGAAGCGAGTTGACGTTGATCGCTGCCCATGCGAGTCCGACAAGTGCGAAAGACACATACATGATGGCGTTGATCGATTTGAAAGTATTCGTCAAGACGAACCCCATGAAGAACATTACGGCGAGCAGAATGATACCTCCCATGATCGTCTTTCTTCTTCCGATCTTTGACGCAAGATTCCCTATAGGAATGTAGGAGACGATCGCTCCGGCAGTTGCGACCAGCAGACAGGTGCTGGCTCCGCCTAGTCCCTGCCCCATGACGACCGAGACATATGTGGTGAACCAGGTCGTGACGGCATTGTATCCGGTGAACCAGAGCGCGATGGAGGCGAGAAGGAAACCAAGGGATCGCTTGACCTCGGGTGGAAGCTTCTCATTTCCGGATCCATCCTCCTCTGCCAGATTCCACTCGGGGTGCTCTTCCTCAAGTTTTCGGTTCTCAGCGACAAGTTTAGGCTCCTTGATAAACAGATACAGGAGCGCTACGGATGCCGCCATGATAGCGGAGACCACTACGAACAAGATCTGATAGTTAACGTGAGCAACACCAGCTGTCTTGGAGTTTGGATACAAAACGGCAGCGATGGCGAGATAGATGATGCCTCCGACAGCGCCCATAAGGTTGATGATCGCGTTTGCCTTGGAACGCAACGGCTTAGGTGTTACATCCGGCATCAAAGCGACCGCAGGTGAGCGGTAGGTTCCCATCGAAACGAGCAGAGCTCCGAGCACGATCACGAAGGCTGTCACTTTGCCGCTGCTCGCCTTTGCAAAATAGGAATTGTCCAAAAAAGGCAGGACATTCATCAAAACAACAGCTAGGCAGGTCCCGACCAGAATAAAAGGCATGCGCTTGCCCAACTTTGTCTCATGCTTGTCCGACAGTGAGCCAAACAAAGGGAGCAAGACCAGGGCGAGGACATTGTCAGCTGCCATGATGGCGCCGGAATAAGTCTCATTCAAATGGAATGTGTTGGTCAGGATCAACGGGATAACATTGTCATACATCTGCCAAAAAGCGCAGATGGACAAAAACGCCAATCCAACCAAAAACGTTCTTTTCGTGTTCAGTTTCATCGTAAGCCTCCGATATATATTTCTAACGTTATTGTATCAGGATTATTCTCAGGGAAAAAGAGAAAGCCGGAGCTTCCGCCGAGGTGTGCTCCGACTTTCTATGTGCTTGTGCTAATTATCTTGCTTCGAAAACAAATGCACGGTCATGTGCGGTGTGCAAAGCGTCGTAGATCTGTCCGGTGCGATCCGCATCGCCTACAAGGACCAGTCTGTCTCCAAACGCTTTTGAAAGTGCTTCAAATTCGGGACGCTGGGAACGGACGCCCATTGCCAGGATCACGGTATCAGCAGGCACCGCTGCCAGTTCTTCCGTCTTGGTGTCTTTGACACAGACCTGACCATCCTGAACTTCGACCAGCGCTTTGCCCTTTTCGATCGTGCCGCCAGCCTTCATGATCTCCTGAGCGAGGTGCATGACAATACTCGGGTAGAGGTTTCCGCCAACTTTGTCGAGCATCTCAACGACAGTGACCTTATAATTCGGAGCCAGTGTTTCCGCAGTCTCCAATCCGGTAACTCCGCCGCCTACGACGACAACATTTTTCCCTTTTACTTCCGCTCTTCCTGCCAAAACGTCTTCCGCTGTAACTGCTCTTTCGATACCAGGAAGATTCGGGCAAATGGGTTTTCCGCCGGTAGCAAGGAACACGGCTTCTGCTCCGAACGCTGTGAGATTCTCAAGAGTACCCGGAGTATTCAAAAGCACTTCGACCCCTGCTTCTTCGATCTGAGCAGACATGGTGTCCACCAACTCTGCAAGGAGAGACTTGTTTGGAGGAAGCGCTGCCAAATTCGCAGTTCCGCCGAGTTTGTCGCTCTTCTCAAAGAGGGACACTTTGAACCCGCGCTTGGCAAGAGTCAGAGCTGCTTCCATACCAGCCGGACCTCCGCCGACGACCGCGACTTTTCTTCCGTTTCCATTGCGGACTAGTTTTTCATCGCCCCACTCAAATTCACGTCCCAACACAGGGTTGACTGTACAACCGAGCGGCAGTCCGTCGTTCAGGATGCGGAAACACTCCATACATCCAAGGCACTTTCTGAGCACCTTCTCATTTCCGCATTTCGCTTTGAGTCCCCAATCCTGATCTGCGAGAAATCCTCTGGCAATGCCAACAAAATCGCAGTTGCCTTCCTCAAGCATCTGCTCCGCTACCGTCGGATGTTTGATAGCATCGACAGCGATGACCGGGATACTGACAGCCTTGCGGATATTTGCGCCAAGGTGTTTCTTCCATCCTTCCGCGAAATAGGACGGCTCAATGATAGTTGCTCCGGAGTCATAGGTTCCGCAGCTCACGTTGATGCAGTCAATACCAAGTTTCTCCAGGTATACCGCCTGTTTGATGCCATCTTCCTCATCGATTCCATCCGCAAGATAGTCACTTCCATTCATGCGGACAGAGATCGGGAATTTGGGACCGCAGTATGCGCGGATCCCCATGATGATCTCAGTGATAAAACGCATCCTTCCCTCAAAACTGCCACCGTATTTATCGGTTCTCTTGTTCGTATGAGGTGAAAGGAATTGGCTGACCAGGTATCCGTGGGCGGCATGGATCTCAACTCCGTCCAGACCTGCTTTCTGCGCGATGACAGCACCTGTGACGAACTTTTTGACCATGGCTTCCACTTCCTCAGTGGTAAGAGGTCTCGGTTGCTCACCGATGACATTACAGGTCACATCCGATGCGGAAACAGGTTGCTTTCCTCCGATCAAACGGCTAGGTGTTTGGTTGCCTGGATGATGGAGCTGTACAAAGATCTTCGTGTTGTATGCGTGGACAGCCTCCACTAGACGATGAAGCTGCGCGACCATGTGGGTATTTGTGACGCTTAACTGGTTCGGTGTGCCGACGCCAGTCTCGTCATCCACTCGAGTGATCTCGGTTATGATCAATCCCGCACCGCCTCTTGCGCGGTCAGCATAATACTTGATCATACGTGCACCGGCCTCTCCGGTGGATTCTGCCAACGAGCACCCCATGGCGGGCATGACGATGCGGTTCTTCAGTTCAAGAGAACCGATCTTCCCGGGCTCAAATAGTTTTGTGTATACCATTCGTATCTCCTCCTAGTCGATATATTGCGTATCTATACTAATGTTATCGAATATTTTTAATCATTTCCATATGCGTCCGGCAGAAAGTCGAATGAACGCCTTAAAATTGTAGGAATGCCCAAAAAACGCTGTTAGTTTTGGGCATTCCTACTCATATTTCTTTAATTTTTCCGCTAACTCTCCCGCTCTCTATGAGGAGCACTCCATAGGTAGGAGGAAAACCCTCTCCTATGGAACCGGGATTCATCAGGATACCCCTGTTACTGTTTTCATAGTAAGGCTCATGGGTGTGTCCGAAAAGGATCACGCTCGCTCCACAACGCTTCGCCTCTTTCCGAAGAGTTCTAAAGTCCGGATCGTGCTTTACATCGTACAGATGACCGTGAGTCGCAAAGATCCGGATCCCCTGTACCGAGCAATCGAGAAAAGCAGGCAGATCGGAGAACAGATCACAGTTTCCCCGCACAGCCATCACTTTGAGACCGTCCGTCATCCATTGGACCTGCTCGATGTCTCTCTCACCGTCTCCAAGAAAAATGACCAGATCCGGTTTCTCCTGCGCGATCACAAGTTCCATACCCTCGGTTGAACCGTGGGAATCGGACAGAACAACTATCTTAAACATATCTCCACCAATCGACAGCGGTCGTCCGAAGACGACCGCCTCACTTTTTTCGTTCTAAAGATCATTCCTCTACGCCGCAGCTGATGCTGTCTTCGTAGTCATAGGAATTGGTGAGCAAAACAGCTACTGTATCGCTGTATCCCGCTGCTTTGATCTTCTTGCGGTCAAACTCGATCAGTTTCTGTCCAAGTTTTACTTCATCGCCTTCCTGGACAAAGAGTTTGAAACCATCTCCATTCATTTCGACCGTGTTGACGCCGACATGGATGAGAAGTTCCATACCGTTGCACTCCAACCCGATCGCATGTTTGGTCTCAGGGGTCTGTGTCACGACACAGTCGAAGGGAGCGACGACCAGACCCTTTGTGGGCTCTACGCCGACGCCATCACCCAGGATACCTTCCGCAAAAGTCTGATCCGGGATCTCTTCCCTGGGGATGACCTTTCCTTCTACCGGCTGATAAATTGTACCGGCGGAGCAGCGGATGACGGAAACAGTAGGCACCTTATCCTCTTCTTTTCCGCTCTCTGCACCCTCCTCTTTCCAGATGAACCAGCAGATAACGAATGCAAGACCGCCGGAGATCAGAAGTTCCAGAATATACATCGGAAGATTGTTTACTGCCAGAAGTCCCGGAATTCCGGTGACACCGTAAGTCGTTGCGCCGAATTTAGCCCAGGCGGCAAACAAAGAACCCACCGCACCTCCGATCACACCGGCAATGAAGGGCTTCATGTAACGGAAGTTGACACCGAAGATAGCGGGTTCTGTAATACCGAGCGATGCGGACAGTGAGGAAGGAAGTGCCACAGCTTTTGTCTTGGCGTTCTTCGCTTTGAGAGCGACAGCAAGGCATGCGCCGAACTGCGCAAAGTTCGCTGCGGATGCGATTGGCATCCAGGTGTTGAGACCTGTGCTGGAGATCATACCTGCTTCGATGACGTTGTACATGTGATGCAATCCCATGACAACCGTAAATGGATAAATGGCACCCATGATCATGGATCCGATACCGAATCCGACAGTGATAAGCGCCTGAGCTGCGCTCAGCACCCAATTCTCAAGAACCGAGAATACCGGTCCTATGACCGTGAAAGTGACGAATGCCGTTACCAGAACCGTGCACAGAGGTGTCACAAAGAGATCGATCATCTCCGGAACATGTTTGTGCAGCCACTGTTCCAATTTGGACATGAGCAGAACTGCCAGGATCACGGGGATAACGTGTCCCTGATAGCCTACCTGCTTGACATTGAAAAACAATAACTGCCAAGTCGGGATCTCACCTGCTGCGTAGTTGCCTACCGTCCAGGCATTGATGAGAGCGGGGTGCACCATCATCAGACCGATGACTGCGCCGAGATATACGTTGCCGCCAAACACATTCGCAGCACTGATCGCTACCAGAACAGGCAGAAGAGCAAATGCTGTGTTGGCCACCAGATCAAGGAAGCCGTACCAGTCCGACTGACCAAAAGTCGGGATAAATCTCGGCAATGCTTCTACCAGTCCCATCATAAGACCGGATGCCACGATGGCAGGAAGGATCGGGACGAAGATGTCACCAGGTGTCTTCAGGATCTGTTTCCAAAGGGGCATCCTCGACGCGGCTGCCGCTTTGACCTCCGCCTTTGTCGCTGCTGTGAGCCCTGTGATATCCAAGAACTCATCGTACACTTTGTTGACCGTACCTGTTCCGATGATCAGCTGAAGCTGCCCGTTAGAATCGAACAGACCTTGTACGCCTTCAACATCCTCCAACGCTTTCGTATCGATCTTGCTGTTGTCCGCAATGACCAGACGAAGACGCGTTGCGCAGTGGGCTGCGCTGATAATGTTGTCTTTCCCGCCAAGGTGAGAGAAGATCTCTTCAGCGCACTTACGATAATCCAATGCCATGATAATTCTCCTATAAAATTGTTATGGCAGAAAGGGGTATTCTCTCTGCCAGTTTCGTTAACTCAATTGTACCGAATAAACTATCCATTGTAAACAAACGCAACACAACTCTTCGTTTAATTTTATACGACATCAGCTTTTCAGCAATCCAAGACTGCGGAATCCCGCAGCAAGACCGTCCTCCATGACAGAAGGACATACGAGGTCGCTCATCCTCTTAAGCGCTTCACTTCCGTTTTCCATACACACACTGGTACCGACGGTCTCGATCATCTCAAGATCGTTCATGCTGTCCCCGAAGCCAATGGTATCCGCGATATCAAATCCCAGTTTCTCCGCAGCGATACGCACTCCGGTCCCTTTGTCGAACTTTCTGTTAACAAGTTCTCCATTGAATGCCTGAGCGCCCATCTGCTCCTGAACCAAAAAGTAGAAGTCTTTCTCCAGCGCATCTTTAGCAGGTCGAATCTGCTCCAGGTCTGAACAAATAAAAACGACTTTATAGATTGGTCTGCCATCATATTCCGACATGGGACGGATCCCAAGATCCGACTCCAGGGCTTTTCTCCAGCGAAGCATCTCACTGTTTCCGCCGCTCTGCTGAAAAAGAAAGTCTGCCAGCCCCTCGTCGCAGAAACTTCCGTCCTTGGCCTCCACTGTGCGGTAGATCCCATTCTCTTTAAAAAGGCGCATCGCTGTTTCCTGCTGTTCCTTTGTCATGGGACAATCGTATAACACTTCATCCCCTACAGCGACATAGCCCCCAGAACAGGCGACGTACCCGTCAAACCCATACTTAAGTACAGGTGCCATCATGTCCGGATTCCTTCCAGAGCACAGCAGCACCTTATGTCCCAGATCTTGAGCAGAGCGTATCGCGTCCAGTGCGGATTTCGGAGGCTCGTTGCTTCCAGGAACCGTCAATGTCCCATCAATATCCAAAAAAATCAGTTTTCTACTCATTGATCGCCTTTCTGAAATCGCACACCATCCACACAAATCCACCAGGCATCAGGGCGACTGCATCTTTGTCGACGCGTTCTCTCGTCATAAGATCATAGTAAAAGCCAAGCTCATCCACAGAAAGAACGACGCGATCACTTCCAAAATTGAAAAGACCCACCAGTTTCTCTCCGCGGTAGTATCTTCCGATACCAAGGACCGCGTCATTTCCTGTCTCAACCAGCCATGTATCCGCTCCTTCGTCAAAAGCGCGGTGATCCGCTCGCAGATCCTCCAGTTTCCGCAGAAAATCAAACAGTTTCCCTTCAACACTTTCCGGATCTTTCCGTCTCTCAGCTGCTTCCCAATTCAGATCTCAGCGATGAAGACAACGACTATCCTCTCTTTTGAGGGGATCGTCATGATAGGTATAATCATTTTCCGCTGCGATCTCGTCCCCGCTATACAAAACAGGAATGCCGCTCATCGTAAACATGTAAGCATGAAGCATCTCATCCAGACGCAGAGCCCACTCCAGTTTCGCCTCATCTTTTTCATAACGTGCTGCCTCGATGCCGCACAGAGAAGCAGTCGTTCCGCAAAGTCTGGCATCCCCGAGAGTCGGGTCATCGTTGTATAACTCACCTCTGGCTGGGCTTCCCTGCCATTTCCCAGTCAGATAATCGTTCAGATACTTCTTGTGGGGCACTTCATGCTCGCCAAACTGATCCAGGTAGTTGTAATCAAGTCCCCATCCGATGTCGTCGTGGCAGCGAAGATAGTTCAGAAAAGTGTATTCGTGAGGTAACTGAAACACCTGACCCAACTGATGCTTCAAAAGACGGGTGTCCTTTGTTGCGACTGTATGCCAAGTGCTCGCCATCGTCGTGACGTTGTACAACATATGGCATTCCGGTTTGTCCACCGTGCCAAAATACGGAACGACCTTTGAGGGTTCCATGACGACTTCACCCAACAGCAGGGTCCCGGGACATACGATCTCGCAGACCATTCTCATCATCCTCACAAGTGTATGAACCTGTGGAAGATTTCTGCAGCTGGTGCCTAGTTCTTTCCAGATGTAAGGAACAGCATCAAGACGGACGATATCCACTCCCTGGTTGCACAGGAAGAGAAGGTTATCCGTCATATCATTAAACACTATGGGATTGGAATAATTCAGATCCCACTGATAGGGGTAAAAAGTAGTCATCACCACTTTTCCCGCTTCTTCACACCATGTAAAGTTCCCTGGCGCAGTCGTTGGGAACACCTGGGGAACTGTTTTTTCATACTGGTTTGGGATATCCCAGTTGTCATAGAAGAAATATCGGGACTGTGCTTCGGGATCTCCCGCTCTAGCTCTCTTTGCCCATTCGTGATCCTCGCTGGTGTGATTCATGACAAAATCCAGACAGACCGCAATTCCGTCCTTATGACAGTCTGAAGCGAGAGCAGCAAGGTCCTCCATAGTGCCCAGTTCCGGCTGCACTTTGCGAAAATCTGACACCGCGTAACCTCCGTCGCTGCGTCCCTCCGGACTCTCCAGCAAAGGCATGAGATGAAGGTAATTCACGCCGCATTCATGGACATATTCCAGTTTCTCCCGTACGCCTTTCAGTGTTTTGGCAAAGGCGCTGACATACATCAGCATCCCCACGAGATGGTGTCCTTTGTACCATTCCGGCTCTGCGAGTCGCGCAAGATCCAGGGCTTTGAGGTCATCCGACCGAGTCTCATATGCCTGGTACAACATATCCAGAAAATACGAGTATGCGTTTTCATCGTGATACAACTCGAAATACAGTTTTCCCAGTTCTTCACGATGGACTTCATATCGCTGGGCAAATTCGGGATCCCATTGCTTCCTTTCCATTGAAACCGCTCCCTTCTTGTGTATAAGTGACATCTTACAAAAAAAACGTGTTATTTGCAATCCAGGCGATATTCCTTCTCTTCCCTCTCTTCATCAGAAAGGTGATTCTTTCTTCCGCCATACTGGGAAACGAAATTCATCCCCACCCTTTTCATCACCGCTTCGCTTTTAACGTTTTCCGCGTCGCAGTGTGCGATGAAAGTTCGGATGCCAAGCTCTTCCCTTCCAAATCGCATCAATTCCTTTGCTGTTTCGGTGGCATATCCTTTTCCCCAATATCTGCGGTCCAGTATCCACCCCAGCTCAGCTGTTTTTTCTCCATCTTCCAGGCACAGATTAGCCCCGCCGATCTGTTCTCCGTCCAGAAGCACCGCAAATTCATAATCCGTTGGATGCTCTTCGATCCAGCACTGCTCACAATAGAGAAGAAAATCCTTTGTCTCTTTCTCTGTCCGATTGGGAAGATGCAGCATATATCGGTTCGCCTCCGCATCGGATGCATATCTGTGGGTCGTTTCGAAGTGGTCTGACCCAAGAGGCACGAGTGTAAGGCGTTCTGTCCTCAATTCCATGTTTGTTCACCCTTTTCTGATTTAAACCACAATATCTCTTTTAACTCAAAACATACAAAAAGGACCGGATGTACCGGTCCAATCAAATTAATAGAACGTTGCTACTGGGTCCGCAGGTTCTTCTGTCCACTCCAGTTTTTCTATATTCAGCACCGGACCTTTTCTGCCATACAGCCTGCTGAACCGAAGTTCGATCGTCCCGACCAGATGCACCCAGTCGTTGGCGCGCAGCGTATATGCATTATCCCATTTTGCGGCCAAAGCCATATATCGTATGTCCTCGACACAGCAGGTCATCACGTGACGACCGATCGCAAAACTGTCCGGACGCATTTCGTCATCCCGATCCACGATCCCGGTGAACTCCAATGTTTTTCCACCGTACTTTGTGGCATCTTCCGCGATATCCTGATAGAACAAGGCGTAATCCCGATCCTCGATTTTTACAACAGGTGCCTCCAGATCAAACGGAAGCGGATCCTCGATCTCGTCATAAACCGTATTTCCGCCCGGATACTCGTAAGCGATCTCAACGCCTCTGGACGCTGCGCGAGCCAATTTGTGGAGTCCCATCTTATCTATGGAATCATTGTATCGGTTGAATACGACAAAATCTGCAGAAGCCAGTTTGTCATAGGTCAGATTCCGCATATTGGCGTTATATACGAGGAATGTCGTCGCATCGGCGATCAGCAGTGTCTGATAGATGAGCCAATGTTCCGGGAGAGCCATGAACAGATCCTGTACCATCCACATCCCATTGTACTCGATCACGACACGCTCAGCATCGCAATCGATCCTCAACTGCTCCAGTTTTTGCGGAGTCAGTTCTGCAGGATCATCCAGTACTGTCTCAAATACATTTTTGCGGGCAAAGCGGGACGGATCATACTCCTCTTCCCCTTCCTCACAAACAAGCAAAAGTGTCTTCTCTCCTGCATTGAATCTCCGATCCTCAAGAGTCTCCTGAATAAAGCGGGTCTTCCCGCCGTCCAGAAAACCGCAGAACAGGTATACCGGCACTTCTTTTAGGTTACGGTTGCTCACAGACTGAATACCTCGCGAAGCTCATCTTCTTTTAACTGAGAACCGATCACGCACAGACGACCGGTGACTTCCGGGGTACCGTAGCGGATATCTGTCTCACCGGGAACATAATCAAAGTGGATCCATCTCCCATCCTTCGAAGCAACGATGCCCTTAGAGCGAAGAACGATTCCGAAACGGACAGCATCAGACAGTTCGGAGAGGATATTGCGGATCTCCTCCTCTGTATACTGGTGAGAAGTCTCCTGCCCAAAGGATACGAACACTTCATCCGCATCGTGTCCATGATGGTGATGATGATGGTGGTGGTGATGATGTTCGTGTTCCTCTTCTTCGTGATGATCGTGATCATGCTCGTCCTCATCATCGTCATCGTCGTGATGGTGATGTTCATGTTCGTGATCATGCTCATGCTCATCGTCGTCATCGTTGTGATGGTGATGGTGGTGATGCTCATGCTCTTCTTCGTGGTGATGGTGATGATGTTCGTGTTCCTCATCGTCACAGTCGCACTCGCACTCGTCATCCTCAAAGGTCATCTCAGCAAGACGATCCAATTCCGCCTGAAGGGTATTCTTCTGCTCCATCGCTTCCAGGATCTTGGAACCTTCAACTGTATTCCAATCCGTAGTCACGATCGTGGCAGTCGGGTTCTTCTCGCGAAGCAAAGCGATACATTCGTCCAGTTTTGCCTGGGAGATATCCGCAGTTCTGGACAGAACGATGCAGCTCGCGTGTTCGACCTGATCGTTGTAGAACTCACCAAAGTTCTTCATAAAGACTTTGCACTTCTTAGCGTCGACCACAGCGGTAAAACTGTTGAGAACAAGATCATCGTTTTCAACGTCCTGGATCGCGCGAATGATGTCGGAAAGTTTTCCTACACCGGACGGCTCGATCAGGATACGCTCAGGTGCATAGGTGTCCAGCACCTGCTGCAATGCTTCCGCAAAATCTCCGACGAGACTGCAGCAAATGCATCCCTGGCTCATCTCTGTGACCTCGATGCCGGATTCGCGCATGAATCCGCCGTCGACTCCGACTTCACCAAACTCATTCTCGATCAGGACAAGTTTTTCTCCCTGGTAGGCTTCAGCGATCAGTTTCTTGATAAGCGTGGTCTTTCCTGCGCCAAGAAATCCTGAAAATACATCAACTTTTGTCATTTTTATCTCTCTTCTTTCGATAATATAGCCATTTTTCTACATTTATCATTATAGCAAACCCGTCAAGCAGACTTTTCCGCCGTCTTTCTTTTCCAAACATTACGTGGTATACTGTTGCGGCGACTCTACGGAAAGGAGAAAAGCCAGTGAGTAAGACCTATGTCATCAGCGATATCCATGCCCATTCTGCGCCACTGAATGCTTTTCTCCAGTCGATCCGTGAAGAGGATACCGTATACGTTCTCGGTGATGTTGTCGACAAAGGACCCGACGGATTGCAGCCGCTTCTCACTGTTCTCAACGATCCTCGTTGTATTCTTCTTTTGGGAAATCATGAGATGATGATGCTGGAGCATCTGAATAGTGGCGCTAATGGTTCTTCCGAATGCTCCAGTGTATGGCTAGGTCTCAACGGGGGCTCCTACACGATGGCGGCTTTTCGGCACCTGACCGAAGATCTCCAGATCCAGATATACACCGCTTTAAAGAATTCCCTCATTCAAACCACCTTAAAACTGAAAAACGAATCCTTCATCCTTGTCCATGCTTTCCCAGATCCAACAAGGAGAGAGGTATCTGTGAATGACCTTTTTGACGGCGCTCACTACGACTGGGGAAGCCGGTATGTATGGTATCGCGGTGAGCCCTATGCATGGGGCAATACCGTTATCGTGGGACACACTCCCACGCCGTTCGCCAACGGGTGGGAAAAGCCGGCTACCGTGATAGAAGGAAACGGATGGATCAATATCGACTGCGGACTTGCCGGGAATCACGAAGGATGTTCCAGACTGGCCGCCCTTTGCCTGGACGATCTACGCGTTCAGTATTTCGATATGATCGGTTAAACTGTCGAGTCTGTTCCGGTTGAAAAAACACTATTTTAATAGGGATCCGCTGTTTTGCGGATCCCTTCATTTTTCAGTCTTCCTTCGTCTGGTTTAAGAGCCAGGACATGATGCCGTATTCATCTTTATAGGTCGGCACCCAACTCCAGTGGTTTTGGTGGAAAAGGTCTCCATAGTTGGCGGCCTTTTTCAAGCTTGGCGTGATCGAGATGTCATATTTCTCCAATTCTTCCGGTGAGAACAAAGTCAAATGGGCGTTGTCGTTTCCGTTGTCACGCATATTCATGACAGCATCCACCAGATATTTATGGCGATACAGGGAATGATCGATGTATGCAGATGTCACCCAGATCGGACGGCGGATCGATTTCAAAATGTCAAATGTCTCTGGAGTCATAGTCGAACATACAGGGACTGCTGCGGCAAACAGATCGGACCCTACTGACATCATTCGGACTGTTCCTGCGCCACCCATTGACATTCCCGTGACATAAATGCGCTTGGGGTCGACCTTTCCTTCCTTGACCATCCTGCGGATGATATCACAGACTAATCCGAGGTAGTATCTGGACCAGCCGTAACGGGGATCCTTGCTGAAATTGCTCGTCTCGAAACGGGGATTCAGGTTAGCCTTGGAATAATCGATGTGCTCTTCCACACACATGGGAGCCATGACATACAGATCCGGATAATCCTCCGCGAAGTTTACCGGACCATAATCCGCCATCAACTGCTTTTCATTGTCCCTGGCGCCCGGTCCCTCCTCATATCCTCCATTGCCGCCGCCGTGCAGGAAAAGGATCATCGGTCGGGGACTGGAAGCATTTTCCGGGGTGTACAGGCGGTACATGACTCTGCCTTCCTGAAGCTTTGCAAACTTATCGTCCGCAGTGCGGGTGTGGACCTCAAAATCCTTACGGGGATATTTGTCCTCTTCCACACATAACGTCCAATCCGCTTTATTCGTGGAAGGCACCACTTCAACATGGAGAACTCCGTCCCGCACTTCAACCGATTTTACGTCACCGGGAGCGATCCCCCTGCTCTCCTTTAAATAAGCGATATGAGCTGTCTCGACAGCAGGTCCTTCCAAGTGGACTTTCTCCTTCAATGGAGCTTCTCTCGACCAGGGGATCTCAAACCAATCTATCTCCTGTCCGGTAAGTCCCAGAAACGCATGAGCCTTATATGCCATTTTTCTTCCCTCGCTTTTCTTATATTCGATTTGAGAACGTCCGAATCCATATTTCGGGCAAATAACTATCCTTATTATAGATTTCCCCTATTGCGAAAACAACAAATCTCGTACAAGTTTTCCTGCAATTCTCAAGACAACTTTATACATCTTTTTCTATTATTTCTTTTTAACACGAGTATTTTCCCTGCAATTTGTTTATAATGATAATAACAAATCGTCTTGGAGGGAAAAATGAAAAAAGTACTGAAACGCGTATCACCGGAAACCCACGGTATTTCCTCTTCCCGTACCGAAAAACTTCTTCGTGATCTCAATTCCCTCGGAAACGAGGTGCATGGTTTTCTTTTAGCAGTAGACGGCGATGTCATATGTGAATCGTTCGTGTCTCCCTATTCACCGAATATACCTCATTCTTGCCACAGCCTTGGAAAGAGTTATACAGCAACAGCGGTAGGTCTCGCTGTCACCCAGGGTCTCGTCTCTGTTGAGGATCGGGTCGTAGATATCTTTAAAGACGAGATCGAATCTCTGGGCATCGATGTCAAACCTGGCATGGAAAAAGTTCGTATCCGGGATGTGCTCAGCATGTCTTCCGGAACAAAAGGTATGCCCATGTTCAACGACTTTTGGTTCGAGAATTTTCTCTCGTCAGAAATCGTTCATGAGCCAGGGACAACATTCCTTTACAACACTACCGGCGCCTCCCTGCTTGGCGCTGTAGTCGAAAAAGTTACCGGGCAGGATATGGTATCCTACTTAAAAAATAACCTTTTCCGCTTTATTGGCATAGAAGACGACGAGATCGTGTGGCAGAAGTTCGCAGACGGCAGGACAGCAGAGCCTGGTCTCTGCGCCACGACAGAAGCGAACCTTCGCCTTGGCATGCTCTATGCAGAAAACGGCAAGGCATACGGCAAGCAGCTCATTGATCCTGAGTGGATGAGAGAAGCCACAAGTCTTCAGGTAGAGAACGGTCCCGTTCATGGGGCGGACAACTCTTCTGCCGGATACGGATGGCAGCTTTGGCTCAACACTACCTCGGGAATGTTCCGTTTCGACGGAGGTCAGGGACAGTTGTGCATCATCTGGCCTGAAAAACACGCGGTCGCGGCGATCCACCAATCCGGACGTGATCCCGAGGGATGCAACAACTGCATTCAAGCGATCCAGGATTTTATGGAAGAACTGACCGGTTCCCCCTTACCGGAGGATCCGGATGCTTATCGGGCTCTTCTCGATTACAGTTCATCCCTGCATCTTCCTGCTCTGCCTTCTTCCGCTATACCGGATTCTGCCTTTGAGTTGTTTGGCACTTATCTCATGACGGAAGGCTCATTCGTTCCCTATATCGAGGTCGCTCCTGGCAACAAAGATTTCTGGTATCTCTTCCATGACCGTTCCTTGTCACCGGAAACAGTGGCTCTTGAGCTTCGCCCTAAGAACGACGCTGTACTGCTCACCCTCAACAGAGATAAGAACTTCCTTTGCGCATTGGACGGCAAGTGGCGCATCCAGGACGTTGTGAATCCCCTAAGAGGTCTCACAAAAGTCGCGAGTTGCGGAGAGTTCCTGGAAGACGGCTCCCTTCACATCATATTAAAATGGTTAAACGGTTGGTCTATGTCTGACGTATTGATCCGAAAAGGAGATCATCCCGGAGACCTTCTGCTCACCAACGTAAAGGACATGCTACATGAATATCTGCCTCCTGTGATCCATGAGTGCAAACTGAGAAAAGTCCGTCTCTGATTTGGATAAGACTACTACGGAGGAACAGAATATGAGCAGGATCATTGGGATCAATGGGAGTCCCCGGATAAACTGGAACTGTGCTCAGGCATTGGATAAAGCTTTGGAAGGAGCAGCTGCTGCCGGAGCAGAAGTATTCCGTCACGACCTGTATAGGTTGAGTTATACCGGATGCCGGAGTTGCTTCGCGTGCAAACGCATCGGGAGCCCGTCCTTCGGGAAGTGTTCGGTTCAGGATGATCTGAAGCCCGTTCTGGACGATATCTTACGTGCAGATGGTCTGATCCTCTCCAGCCCCATCTATTTTGGCTCGGATCCCGGGGTGGTCCGGAGTTTCTGTGAAAGGCTGTGGTTTCCAAGCCACACCTACAGCACTGATGGTACTGTCGCCTATGACAGACATTTGACAGTCGGTCTGATCTACACGATGAACGTTCCTACAGACACTTATTACTCTCGTTTCCTGGAGACAGAAAAAGGTATGTTCGAGGAGATGGTCGGCCCGACTCAGATCCTTTCCATCACCGATACCCTTCAGTTTGAAGATTATTCCAAATATGCAAGCGCTGCCTTTGATCCGGATCATAAACGACAGCACCACGATCAAGTATTTTCGAACGATCTTGAAAGAGCCTATGAGTTTGGCAAGGCTCTGTTAGGATGAACCGATCTTTGGTCTTTCTCTGGTGTTCATTTCAAAACAAAGACAACCTCTTACCCAGTTCACTAAGGATAAGAGGTTGTTTTTCTCTTTGTATTCACATTAGAAAGTCTCAGCGGATCCACATCTGATCTCAGAAGAAACTAACTCCTTCTGAAAGCATTTCTGAATTTAGGCTCTGTCGTCTTCTGAACCAACTCACACAAAGGTCTGTCCGTGTCTTCCTTCATCCCGCATTGTCTGTCAAAGATCATCGTTTCGCGATGGTCTTTTGTATACGGTCTCCATTCCGGGACATCCCCTCCGTTGGGATCTCCATTGGCAGCAAAATTAACCCAAGCCTGATGCATTTTCTGACTCAAGGCGACCGCGTCCGGTTCATTCGCCGCGTCCACATATTCCGTATTTCCGAATGCCATAGGAAGACAGGCACCGTGGAAGGAGGGCATTCCTCCAAAGTATCCGAAATGATACGTCATGAGGTAACAGTACAACGGCGCATCGTATTCTGTCTTGGCATCAAGAAAATCGAGCGTACCAAGGCGCATGATGTAATCCAGGTTGTACAAGTCCATGAGATCGCTGCCGGGATATACTTCCTCAAAGAGGCGGATCAACTCATCCTTCTTGTCTCCATAAAGATCCGCCAGCAATTCCTGCCGTTTCTCTGCAGACTCTGTATAAGGATAAAACTTCGGTGCATAAAGGACAGATTCCGCCTGAACCGACCCGGCGAGCACAGGAACCTTCTTGGCATATTCGGACAACCCGA
>JAFUBI010000054.1 GCA_017460285.1 Oscillospiraceae bacterium
ACTGAGGATTCCTGTTTTGCTGTGTGTGGGGATCATAGTGTTTTCTCTTCTCCATTTTTGCCCTGGTGATCCAGCCAAATCCATCCTCGGAGCTGGTGCTACAGAGGAGGAGATAGAAGCGAAAAGGGAGTACCTTGGATTAAATGATCCTTTTCTCACACAGCTTGGGCGATTCGTCTATAACACGTATATCAAACTGGATCTGGGCACATCCTACATCTACGGGGTGCCCGTAGTGACTGAACTAAAGAACCGTCTTCCCTATACTTTCGTGTTGGCTGTGACCGGTCTTCTTACAACTCTTTTAGTCGGTATCCCGCTGGGTATCAACGCAGCCGTGCATCAGGGTAAATGGCAGGACAGTTTGTCCATGGTCGTCGCACTGATCGGTGTATCCATGCCCGGATTTTGGGTAGGACTCTTGCTCGTCATCCTTTTCGCAGTGCGTCTAGGATGGCTTCCACCTCAAGGTGTAGGCGGAATCCAATACTACATTCTTCCATGTCTCGCGAATTCGCTCGGAACCATCGCGGGAATGGCTCGTCAAACCAGGTCTGCTATGTTGGAGGTCATACGCTCCGACTACATTACGACCGCAAAATCCAAAGGGATCTCCATGAGAAAAGTCATCTATGGACACGCGCTTCCCAACGCGCTGATCCCTGTCATCACATTGTCCGGCACACATCTTGCAGCGGCTATGGGAGGCTCCGTCGTTATTGAAAATGTTTTCTCGATTCCCGGTGTTGGATCCTATATGTTGACTGCAGTTAACCAGAGAGATTATCCCGTCGTGTGCGGATGTGTTCTTCTTTTGTCCCTTATCTTTACCGGAATGATGCTTATCACGGATATCGTTTACGGCTTTGTGGATCCCAGGATCAAGGCACAGTATGAAGCAAAATCCGGAAAGTCACAGAAAAAAGTAAGGAGGACAGCATAATGGCGAACAACAGTACGGCAGCGCCAAAGAAACAGAACCAATTTTTGGTCGTTCTCAAGAGACTATTCAAGAGAAAAACAGCTGTTGCGGGTGCAATCATCCTGCTGATCCTCACTTTGAGCGCGATCTTCGCTCCGCTGATCGCACCATACAACTACACCGAACTGAACGTCAAAGAACGTCTCCAAGGTCCTTCGTTGAGGCACCTGTGTGGAACGGATGAATTCGGAAGAGATCTGCTCAGCCGCCTATTGATGGGAGGAAGGTACTCCCTTCGTGTAGGGATCTCTGTCGTAGCATTCTCCCTCGTTTTCGGCGTTATTCTTGGATCCCTCTCAGGATACTTTGGAGGGTGGGTGGACAACCTCATCATGAGGTTTCTGGATATCGTACACGCGATTCCCGGAATGCTATTGGCGATCATGCTTTCCGCTCTTCTAGGAAATGGCTTCGGCAACACAATCCTGGCCTTATCGGTGGGCAGTATCAACGGATATGCTAGGACGCTTCGCGCCTCTATCATGCGAGTGCGGAAAGCAGAATACATCGAAGCTGCTGCCACGATCAAAGCTTCCAACGCAAGGATCATTATGAGCCACGTTCTGCCAAACTCGATAGCGCCTTTGATCGTGCAGTGCACCATGGGATGCGCAAACGGGATCCTTTCTGCTGCGAGTTTGAGTTACATCGGACTTGGCATCCAGCCTCCGGAAGCGGAATGGGGGGCAATGCTCTCTGGAGCACGCTCCTACATACGTGATTACCCCCATATGGGTATCTTCCCCGGGATCCTGATCGCATTGGTCGTGCTTTCGTTCAACCTTATCGGCGATGCGCTAAGAGATGCGCTTGATCCGAAACTGAAATAAGGAAAGGGAAGCGGAATGGAAAAAGACTTTTTAAAGGTTGAAGACCTTTTTGTTGAATATACATCCGAAGGCTCAACGGTACATGCTGTCAACGGAATGTCCGTGAGTCTTGAAAAAGGAAAAACGCTTGGCGTTGTGGGAGAGACCGGCGCAGGCAAGACCACGCTGGCGAAGAGTATCATGCGCATTCTTCCGGATGTCGGTGCTTTCATCAGAGGCGGAAAAATCTCCCTGGAAGGGCAGGATCTCCTTGAACTCAAAGAGGAAGAGATGATTAAGATCCGCGGAAGAAAGATCTCCATGATCTTCCAGGACCCAATGACAGCTCTGAATCCCACTATGACAGTAGGCAAACAGATCGCGGAAGTTATTGAAGCGCACAACAATTTCTCGAAAGAGGAGACCAGAAAGCGGGCGGAATCCATGCTCGAGATGGTAGGAATCCCCGCAGAGCGCTACGACGAATATCCGCACCAGTTCTCGGGCGGAATGAAACAGAGGATCGTCATCGCGATTGCCCTTGCTTGTGACCCGGAACTGCTGATCGCAGATGAATCCACGACAGCTTTGGACGTCACGATTCAGGCGCAGGTTCTTGATATGATCCGCGGATTGCGCGATCAATTCCAGACATCCCTGATCATGATCACTCACGATCTGGGCATCATCGCGGAGATGAGCGACTATGTCGCTGTCACCTACGCGGGACAGTTTATCGAATACGGAAGTCTGGAACAGATCTATGACCATCCGACCCATCCTTACACCGTTGGGCTGTTCGGCTCGATCCCTCATCTGCATGAGGATGTACGCAGGCTCACACCGGTAGAGGGACTGATGCCGGACCCAACGAATCTTCCACAGGGATGCAAGTTTAACCCGCGCTGCAAATTCGCATGCGAACGCTGCCGGCAGGAAAAACCTCAAATGGTCGATATAGGAGGCGGGCATCTCTGCCGCTGCCTGAGAGTACACGAGTTGGAGGAACTGCGCAATGGCATTGATTGAAGTGAAAGAGCTGAAGACTTATTTCAAAGTTGCCAGAGGTACCGTACACGCAGTGGACGGCGTTACATTTAAGATTGAAGAAGGAAAGACGATGGGCGTCGTCGGCGAATCCGGATGCGGAAAGACTACCCTTGGACGCACCATTATCCATTTGGAAGAGAGCACAGACGGTCAGATCTTCTACGACGGAAAGGATATCACCCGTCTTCGCAGGAAAGAACTGAACGATTACCGAGATAAACTCCAAATCATCTTCCAGGATCCCTATTCCTCCTTGAACCCGAGGAAAACAGTGGAAGATACCATTCAGGAAGCTTTGTACCTGTCGAAGCGTTTCGATAAAAGCCAACTGGCAGGGGAAGTTACGAAACTCATGAACATGGTCGGGATCGATCAAAGACTGAGGCTCTCCTATCCCCACGAATTGGATGGGGGACGCCGCCAGCGTGTTGTTATAGCGCGAACACTGGCAATGCATCCCAAGTTCATCGTTTGTGATGAACCGGTCTCAGCCCTGGACGTTTCCATTCAAGCTCAGGTTTTGAACCTGCTTCAAGACCTTCAGGAAGAATTGGGACTGACTTACATGTTTATCACCCATGACCTTTCTGTTGTGCGGCATATTTCGGATGACATCTGCGTCATGTATCTGGGACAACTCGTTGAGACGAGCCCCTCCAAAGAACTGTTCAAGCATCCGTATCATCCGTACACTGAAGCTTTGCTTTCCTCCATTCCATCGACGGATATCCACCATAAGAGGGAGAGAATCCTTCTTAAAGGTGAGATCACGTCGCCGATCGATCCGGAACCGGGATGCCGATTCGCAGCCAGATGTCCGTATGCGACGGAAGCCTGCAAACAGCCTCAGAAATTGGAAGAGGTGGAACCGAATCACTTCGTATCCTGCTGCAGGATACATGAGATCAGAGGTATCTGAAAAGAAAGGGAAAGCACATGGTAGAGATGAAACATCAGGGCGTTTCTTCGGAAGGGCTGCCTGTCACGATGTATACCATCGTGAATGCAAAGGGAAGCACAGTCAGCCTGATCGATGATGGTCCTTATCTGTGTGAAGCGGTACTTTCAAACCAAAAGAAAGAAAACCTGGAAACATACAACGCTCAGTTGAGCGGTGAAAAACGATTTTTAGTAGAGAAGATCTCAAAAGAAGGTTTGACTTTTATCTCGGACGACGGAAGAGAGACGATCGACATCGCACTCGATGAGGAAAGCAATATCGTGATTCAAAGAAACAAAAAAGAGGCATAAAAGATGGCGCTGCTAACCATTGACCACGAAAGTTACTACATGCACACGAACGCTCTTGTCACGGTACTTATACCGAAGCAATGGGGCAAGACACCGCAGGAGATCTACTCGACGCGTAATAAGTACAAGGTGCTTTGGCTTCTTCACGGAGCTCAGGAAGATGCGACTGCATGTGTGCGCAAGACCAATATCGAAGTATATGCACAGGAGTGCAAGGATCTTGTAGTGGTAATGCCATCCGGTGGGAATTCCATGTACGCGGAAACGCCTACGATCCCTTTTGAAAGCTATTTCTTTGAAGAGCTGGTCCCGATGCTCCGCAGTTGGCTGCCTTTGTCCGAGCGGAAGGAGGACAACTTTGTGGCTGGTATGTCTATGGGTGGGAACGGCGCGCTGAAAATGGCGCTGCTCCATCCGGAGATGTTCGCAGCAGTTGCATGTCTCTCCGCCTCCGCGATCCATTTCGAGGAACAGGACGACGCGGAACTTCGCCGAGGAGGTCTGCTGCAACTTCACGGAAGCCTGGAAGGAATGGTTCAATCCAACGACAACACATGGCGGTTGACCACTGAGACTGCGAAGAAAGAAAACTGCCCGAAACTGTTTCTGGCTACCGGAGACCAGGATAAATTCATTGAACGGATCCGATACTACAGAGATTATGCTCAGTCCGTGAGGATGCCTATGGAATACCGGGAATATCCAGGATACGTTCATGAATGGAGGGTATGGGACATCGGGTTGGACGAGTTTCTGCGATGGGCAGGATTGAATAAGATGAGAGAAGAAAGGTAAAGAGTTTATGAGTGAATTGAAACCGATCGAACCGACAAGAAAACTATTGATTCCTTATCTTGAAGAGTTAAGAAAAAAATACGAACATGCGGTCTATCCGATCGACCGCTTTGCGGAAGTGTTTCACATCCGGGAGAATATTTATGCGATCTTTATCCCTGCTCCGCACCATGTGGAGGACAACTGGGTCTACCTGATCGTTGGACCGGATCGCGCGCTGCTGATCGACAATGGATTTGGCATCGGAGACTTGAGGGGACTCTGCGAGATGTTGGCAGGCAAGGAAGTGGTGACGACAGTTACCCATTTCCACGGCGATCACGCTTGGGGAAGTTCCCAATGGGACTGGATCTATTGCCACGAGTACACAAAACTGTACCTGGAACGCCAATTGCAGCAAGACATGATGGCGTGGTGGGACGAATTTAATTATGTTGGAACCGAGCATCAGAGGGATTTCTACACCCATGACGACATCATCAACCTGAAGCCGTACGGCTTTAAGGTGTTGGAAAACCACGAGAAGATCGATCTCGGTGGAGATTACAAGATCGAGATGGTCCACATGGCGGGACATAGCCCGGATGAAGTCGGATTCTTGGATCCTCAATCCAGGATCTTCTTCAGCGGAGACTCCCTGTTCGAGTCCCGGTTCAAAGGACTGGGAGTCGGTATACACAGCGCAAAGGGAAGAGCGATCCATCCTGAGGTCATGGGGATCCTGTTCTATCACAAGAAGATCTCGGAACTCTGTGAGCGAATCGATGAGTTCGATTATGTCATGGCAGGACATGGATATCTGGACAGTCCTGCCTCCATCGCGGAGGATTGCAAGCGTGCAGTGGAAGCGGTCATGAAGGATCCTTATGATTACGACACAACTGTACAGCGCCACCGTGGAATCTCCTACATCAAGAGTGGTGGAAAAGCAGACATCATGTATGAGCCGGAAGATATCATAAATGAATTAACAACTGCAGGATTGTGGAACAAATGAGAGAAAAGAAGCGAATAGGAGCTGCTTGTTAAGGTAAAGAATTGTAGCAAAGACAGGAATAAAAATGAGTGATGTTAAAGTAAAAAAAGTAGGTTCCGACCTTACGGAAGGAAATGTGGCAAAGCAGTTGATCCGATTTGTACTGCCACTGCTGGCAGCAAATATTGTCCAGCAGCTCTACAATACGGTAGACATGGCAGTCATCGGCAAGAGTGTAGGAACGATCGGCACGGTAGGCGTGTCACAGGGTGGCGAGATCGCAACACTGATCACCTTCACCAGCCAGAGTTTCGGATCTGCAGCACAGATCTATACGGCACAACTATCCGGAGCAAAGGAGCACCGATCCATCAATGAAGTCATTGGGACGACCCTGACTCTAATGCTGGGAATGGCAGCGATTCTGGCAGCGATCTGTTTCGTGTTCAGCGACGTATTTCTTGGATGGATCTCCTGCCCTCCTGAGGCGATGGGACAGGCTCATATGTATCTGAGAATCGTGGCATTGGGATTTCCCTTCATATTCGGCTATAACGCAGTAAGCGGCATACTTAGAGGAATGGGCGAAGCCAAGAGACCTCTTCTCTTCGTCAGTGTGTCCGCAGTGATCAACGTCATCGGAGACTTCCTTCTGGTGAGAACTTTCAAGATGGAAGCCGCTGGTACAGCCTGGGCGACAATCATCTCCCAGTGCGTTTCCTTCCTGCTATCCCTGTGGTTCCTTTACCGCAAGAAAGAGGAGATGTCCCTCGATTTGGGGCTTCATTCTTTCCGACTCAACCTGCATCACACAAAAGTTTTGTTTGATATCGGGTTGCCCCTGATCGCACAGTCTGTGCTGATCCACTTCAGTCAGTTGCTGTGCTCTGCAAGGATCAATCAATTTGGACTTACCGCTTCCGCCACGAACAGTGTGGGTAACAAAGTTCATAAACTGATCAATGTGTTCACTTCCAGCATCAACTCCGGTGCCGGTGCCATGAATGGACAAAACATTGGGGCAAAGAAATATGACCGTGTGCGGGAAACGGTTCGCACGACGATCCTTCTGAGCAGTGTGTTTGCCTTCCTTGGCATACTCGTCTCGATCTTCTTCCCGAAACAGGCTTATGGCTTGTTTACCAACGACGAAGCAGTAAAAGAGCTTGGCGTGGTCTATATGCGGATCATGATCATCATCTTCGCATTGTCTCCCATTCAAGGGGCATTCACCTCTGTCATAACGGCGAGCGGAAACTCCAAACTCAGTTTTTTGTCCGGTATACTGGACAGCGTCGTGCTGAGAGTCGGTATCAGTTTCCTGTTGGCATATACCTTCGATATGGGAATCCTTGGATTTTTCTGGGGTAACTCGCTGTGCAGATTGGGACCGGTGGCTGTAGGCGTGATCTACTATCTGAGCAATGCCTGGGAGCATGTGGAACTGGTCGTGAAGAGAAAAGAAGCCGTAAAAGAGTGAAAGGAACAAGTCAAACATGGCGTTTCCAAAGGGATTTCTGTGGGGCGGCGCAGTAGCGGCCAACCAATGCGAAGGCGCGTGGAACGTGGATGGAAAAGGAATCAGTATCGCGGATTGCATGACAGCAGGTGATGTCAACACCGAGCGCGAGTTCACGGAAGGTGTCGTAAAAGGAAAGTATTATCCCAATCATGAGGGGATCGATTTCTATCACCACTATAAAGAAGATATCCAGTTGTTTGCCGAGATGGGATTCAAGACCTTCCGTTTCTCAGTTGCGTGGACCAGGATCTTCCCTACTGGTGAAGAGTTGGAACCCAACGAAGCGGGGCTGCGTTTTTATGACGCGGTTATCGATGAATGCCTCGCCAATGGGATAGAGCCTTTGGTGACGATATCCCACTATGAGACGCCCTATTCTCTAACTGAAAAATACAACGCATGGGAGAACCGAAAATTGGTGGAACTGTTCCTCCGTTACTGCCAGGTCCTCTTTGAGCGATATAAAGACAAGGTCAAATACTGGTTGACCTTCAATGAGATCAATGTGATCATGCTGAGACCTTCCATGGCTGGAGGAATGCGTGTCCCGAACGATGAGACCAGACTGCAGAGGATCTATCAGGCTGCGCACCACGAGTTTGTTGCAAGTGCGAAAGCGGTAAAGATGGGACACGAGATCAATCCGGATTTCAAGATCGGGATGATGTTCCTGTATCCCACTTTCTACGGAGCGACTTGTGATCCGAGGGATCAACTGGAATGTATGAAGAAACTGGATGATCATTATTATTTCTCGGATGTCCAAGTAAGGGGATACTACTCACCCAAAGCAAAGGAATTCTGGAGAAGAAACGGCCTGCAGATCCGGATGGAAGAAGGAGACGAGGAAGTCCTTCGGGAGGGAAAGGTGGATTACATCGGTTTCTCCTACTACAATTCCAACCTGGCTTCCGCCGATCCTGGTGAACAGATAAGCGGAAACATGTTGGGAACGATAAAGAACCCTTATCTCAAGGCATCTGAATGGGGATGGCAGACCGACCCTATAGGGCTGCGTATCGCCCTCAACAACCTGTACGACCGATATCAGGTACCGCTGTTCGTTGTAGAAAACGGATTAGGAGCGCGAGATACCGTGGAGGAGGATGGGACCATTCGGGACGATTACCGCATCGAATACCTCCGTCAGCACATCCTCACGATGAAACAGGCGGTGGAAGAGGATGGTGTGGAACTTTGGGGTTATACGACATGGGGACCTATCGACTTAGTATCTGCCGGCACCGGTGAGATGCGCAAGCGTTACGGTTTTATCTATGTGGATCGAGATGACTCCGGCAACGGGAGTTATCGAAGAAGCAAGAAAAAATCCTTTGAGTGGTATAAAAAAGTCATCGCCACGAATGGCGAAGACCTGACATAAGGAGTTAGGAAGAATGGGAAAGCTGAAGATCGGTGTTTCTAAGGTGGAGATGAACTTCACGCAAGAGATGTTTGACGAGGCAAACAGCCAGGTCCAGGTCCAGTATGGGGTGGAGCGCCCCAAGATGAAAGGACCCGTCGGCGTTTATTTTCCGCTTTTTGTAAGAGCGCTTGCCGTGTCGGACGGCAGTGAACCTGTGGTCTTCGTATCTTTGGAAACGAGCTCCAGCTGCAGATTGAGAGAGAAGTTTCGCAACGAGATGCAGGAACTTACAGGAGTAAATGCGGACCGGTTTATCGTATTCTCCGTACATAATCATGGCGGCCCTAGTGTAAAACTAGGGACTCCGGTGGCTTATGAGACAGCAAAGGAAGCTATCCTTCAGGCGCTGAACAATATGCAGGACGCCTATATGGGGTTCGCAGAGGGGAAATCCTACATCAACGTAAGCAGAGATGAACAGCTTCCCGACGGAGAGTGGTGCCACGGAGAAGATTTCGGAGGTTTCAGTGATAAGACTGCTGCGATCCTCCGTTTCGATAATGAAAAGGGTGAGCCTCTGGCGATGCTTGTGAATTTCGGATGCCACGCGACTCTGTCCATGAACGCCGTCAATGAAGACGGCGAGAAGATGATCTGCGCGGACTTCCCGGGATACACATCGGATTATCTGGAAAGATTGTATCCAGGTTCCGTCGTGCTTTGGTCCAGTGGATGCGCTGCGGATCAGAGCCCCATCGGGATGTATCGAAACTGGGTCCACTACAAAGGCGCGGTTCCAGAAGGGGATGTTCCACCCGGATGGGCATATCACTACACCCAGTACATGGGTGAGAGACATGCCCTGGATCTGAACAAGACTATAAAAGACATGGTATGTAAGGACGCGGATGCCTCCGTTCGGTTTGCATGGACCGACGCCATGTATGACCGGCAGAACAGGATTCGCCCGGAGTATCCGGACATCGTCCCTGCATTTGCCGCGCAGAACAATGTGAGTGGCGTAGCGCAGTTCGCACCCGAGTTGGTAAAGGATGGGGAGATCATCAACAGAAAAGAATTTCTCGAGGAACCTCATCTGACCGGTGAGAAAGTGCGGGTCAAGATGGAACTGGTGACGATCGGAGATGTGGCGATCGTGGGGTCCGGATCCGAATTGTATTCCCAGATCGGTGTCAAATGCAAAGAGCTGTCCCCCTTCAAGAATACCTTTGTGATCACTCATGTGGAGGGACACGATGTCGTGGCAAAGGGAATGGATAGAGGTGGATATATTCAGTCAAATGCCTCTGCTCATGCGAGAACCTACCAACACTTCTCGGATGTCCATCCGGGGAACTGTGATGAGATCACGGTGGATGGAATGCTTCGCATGTTCTTAGAACTTCAGGACAAAGAGGTATACGGATGATTAGTGAACGAGTATTTGGAGCTTTCCCAAATGGAAAGCTCCTTCGTATATGGACGATTCGAAATTGTTACGGGGAGAGCGTGGATCTTCTTGAATATGGTGCTTCGATCAATGCCCTCAATGTGATGGACAGAGAGAGAAAGGTCGAAAGTGTTGTGTACGGCGCACAAAGTGCGGAACAACTGTGCCTGCCCGGAGCAAGAAGAGCAGCCATTATGGGGAGGTGCGGGAACCGAATAAAAAGTGGAAAATGCGTCCTGGATGGCAGAGAAGTACAATTGGAGACCAATGAGAAGGGAAACCTGATCCATTCCGGGAGCGCTAACTACGCGGACAAGTTTTTCAAAGGGGAGAAAGCCTCGGAAAACAGCGTATCCTTCACCTATCTGGATCCAGGCGGTGCCGGATTTGATTCCGAGGTGGACGTTCGTATCATCTATACCTTCGATGATGAACATGGGCTGGCGATATCGTATGAACTGATTCCCCACGGAACGACTGTTTTGAGTCCTACGAACCACGCGTATTTCCACTTGGACAGCAGCGGTACAGTGTTGGATCACAAATTGATGATCCGTGCTGAAAAGATGGCATTCAAGGACGAAACTGGTTGTCCGACCGGAGAAGTATTCGAGGTGAAGGGAACTCCTTTCGATCTCGCAAATAGCTATAGGATCGGGGACAAGGTAGAGGAATTGAAGAGGTACAGACCTTCATCTCCCTTTTACGACGACTATTACCTGGTAGAGCGCTGCGGTGAGATGAAAGAGGTTGCGGAACTGTATTCGTCTGTTTCCGGAAGGAAAATGAAAGTGGAGACAGATATGCCCTGTGTGATCCTGTTCAGCAGAGGAAGAAAAATAGATGGTGCATTCACAGAAGCGGATGCGGTATGTTTGGAAACGCAATTCGTGCCGAACGCGGTAAACTGCCCTCAGTTCGACAGCCCCGTTTTCCACAAAGGCGAGGTATTTCGATCCAAAACGGTGTATAGGTTTTCCACAGACATGATTTCATGAGGTAAGAGCAATGGAAAAGAAAAAACTGGTGATCGACGTTGGGGGTACGAGGATCAAATACGCTACGATCTCCGATGATCTCACACTAAGCGAGGTAACGAGTGTTGCGACAGATCTGAGCGGGCTTGACGGCTATATGGCTCAGTTAGAGTCGATATACCGTGAAGTGGAAAAGGAAGTCGATGGGATCGCCATGAGCGTACCGGGTGTCCTTGACCACAAGACAGGCTTTATGAAGAGTGGCGGAAATCTGACTTTCATTAAAGACATGCCCTTTTCACAGGAATTGAGCAAACAGTTAGGTAAGGTCCGTGTGACTATCGAAAACGACGCAAAAGCTGCAGGATATGCAGAACTAGTGTATGGAGCGCTGCAGAATGTGAACAATGGCGTGGTTTGCGTCCTGGGAACCGGGATAGGCGGTTGCACCATCGTAGACAGAAAGATCGTGCGTGGTTTCAACAACTTTGCAGGAGAGTATTCTTATCTCATAACTCCAGAACTTCCGATTGGCGACATCACTACAGATGACAACTTCGTAGGATATTCAAATGGAATCGGCGCATTGTTCTCTTCTTATGAAAAATATATGGAATTGCCAGCAGACTCTGTGGACGGATATACCTTCTTTGAGGCAGCAAATACTGGTGATAAAACAGCATTGCGAGTTCTTCGCAGTTACTGCAGAAGCCTGGTGTTGTCTCTTGTGAATATCCAAACAGTGATCGATCCAGAGGTGATCGCCATAGGGGGAGGAATCAGTGTTCAACCACTGGTGCTGGAGACGATCCAAGAAGAATACCGCAAATTCATTTCTATAGATAAATTATCCGTGATAGGGATGAGAAGCGTTCCGGAAATCGTAGTATGCAAATTCAACAACGAAGCGAATCTGATCGGAGCATATTGCAATTTCAGAGAACTATACCCAATTGACTAGAACTGTAGTTTTTTAAGAAAAGACCAATCTCTAACTCATAAGTGAGAAGAGGTTGGTCTTTGTTTAGACAAGTGGTTATTTTGTCATGATAATGTCCGAAAGAAGCACTGCATTTTCTTCGGTACTTTGAATGAGGTATTGTACTATTTAGGACAGAAAACTCTGGGACGAAATATTTACTGATATTACAGAAGTGAACTTACAAGAGAGCGCAAGTCGGTTTGGCACATTTACGACGTGCTCTTTTTTGTACAACAAAATGTCGTGCGGGAAGCGACCAAATTAGTCGTTATTACAGATATAATCTATACATACAGATAAAAAAGCACAGAGGAATCAACAGTGTATCTTTGATAAGGGGAGTAAGGTAGGGTTTTGGTTGGAAATTACGGGAAGTACTACACTGTCGAGGGATTTCTTAGGAAAGTCAAAGATTACAATGTTTACGTGGATAAGTTATCAAAGCGCTATTTAGAGTTCGGGTATGGAGAAATGGGCAGAAGCCAAGAAAAAGCATGGGAGGACTGCTACTCATGTTTGACTGCAGCACTCGAAAGCCTCCCCTTAGGGTGGAAGAAAAAGGCGTATGTCATTTTTGAATATGTTCTCCCTGACCACGCAACATTGACTAGGAATTTTCAGAATTAAAAACATATTCGAGCCGACGTGCTTCTGTTGACAGATAATATAGTCCTTGTGTTAGAGTTCAAGCAGTATGATGAACCATTTATTGGACACGTTCGACAGGGAAAGAAGTACGCAACTAGATTGGAACGCTATCATGTAGGCTCTAATAATATGAAAATCCATACGATTCTTGCGTTGACCAGAGCAATGGATTATTTCAATGTTGTAGAAGATGTAAATGTTTGCTCGGGTGACCGTTTGGGCGAAACCATTAAACGATTGATTGGTCATAATCCAAGTTCTGTAAATATGAATGCGTGGCTGAATTCGGGCTTTTATTTCAGAGAGAGGTAGAAAAAATGAGTTCGAGTGTGATGTATCAGGTTTATTATGAGCATGGGTATCCGAATAATCGAGACACGAGAGAAGAGAGAATTCTTCCATACATGGTGAGAATTTTTGATGAGTCTGACAGAATGCAATTTAAAGAATTCCTTGAAAAAAGAGGATACCATTGTGTTAACACAGTAAAACAACTGAATGGGATCCTCGTGAATACAGAGTTTAAAAGATTTGCTGGTCTGATACTTCCAGTAAAACATAGTTGCGTTAGTGATAGGCACTACTCGGCATGGGAGTTTTTTGACGAGATTCTGCATGAAAATAGTAAGGATGTATTCGTGCATAAAATGTATTTGGATCATATGAAGAGAACAAATAACGGCATAATCTCGTTTATGCAATACATAGATAGTTTAAAGAAGGAATCAGGATAGAAAGAAACAATACAGAAAACGATACTAGTTTAAAGATTAATTGAAGGTGTGCAATAGTTTAGATGCCCCAGATTGAACAAGTTGTTTTGTCGTCGCATTATCGAGACAGATTCCTTCTAATTATCTGAAAATGGATATAATAAACAAGGAAGGGTATAATTGGAAAATACTAAGACTTGGTGGTAAATGCATGAGACAGGAAACAATAGAAAGAGTAAAAAACTTTGTTTCAGATAGAGATTGGGAGCAATTCCACACGCCTGCTAATCTAGCAAAGTCCATTTCCATTGAAGCCAACGAACTGCTCGAGTGCTTTCAATGGAGCGATACAGATTATGACCTTGAACATGTAAAAGAAGAGTTAGCAGATGTTATTGTCTACTGCATGGATATGATAAACGCTTTGGATCTTGATGTGGATGAAATCATCAATGCGAAAATGGATAAGAACGAGCTCAAATATCCGGTGGAGAAAGCCAAAGGTTCTGCTGTGAAATACGATAAGCTACAATAGAGATTGTATTGGAGAGATCCATGATTGTTTATAGTGGAAACAAAGCGTCCTTTCAAAGAGATGCAATCAATGGGGTGCTGGCGCGGAGGATCGATGAGACCTTTCGCTCTTTAGGTATCCCTAAAGAGAGTTATGCCGAGTTTAAATCATGGGAGAATTCTCTTCCTCAGATGGGAATGATCATATCCGACAAGAGAATCGACGACCTGGTGCAGGTTGCCTTGGAATATCAGATACCGCTGACTTCGAAGCGGGTCGACTTTATGGTTGGTGGTTCCGACGGAAAGAGAGATAACGTTGTTATCGTTGAATTGAAACAATGGAATAACTGCACGGCAACAAGTAGAGAGAACGTCGTAAAGGCGTTCACCGGCGGAAAAGAGCGTGAGGTGGCTCACCCTTCTCAGCAAGCCTATTCTTATGCAAAGTTGATCGAAAACTTTAATGAGGATGTTCGAGTCAACGACGTAGGGATCATCCCTTGTGCATATCTCCATAACTATCTTGAAAAGAACAGGGGACAGATCTGCCATCCTCATTATGCAGAAGCTCTTGCTGATGCACCGGTTTTCTTACAGGAGGATGGAAGCAAACTTCAAGATTACCTGGCAAAATACACAAGCAAGCCATCCACGAAGAATCTTTTTGAAATTATAGAAAATGGAAAACTTAAGCCTTCCAAATCTCTACAGGATACTGTGGGAAGCATTCTAAATGGCAATTCCGAGTTTGAGATGATCGATGAACAGCAAGTCGCATATGCCACGATCTTGAAATTGGTCGAGAATACAATTGGATCGGATGAAAAGCATACGATAATCGTAGAGGGAGGTCCAGGCACTGGAAAATCGGTAATAGCCATCAATCTCTTAGCCAAGATCATCAATAATAACTATTCATGTGTTTATGCTACGAAAAACAGTGCTCCAAGATACACGTTTTCAGAGCACCTTATTCGAGGCAAACATTCAATTGGCTTTATGAAAGGCTTATTCAAGAGTTCTGGTAGTTTTTACAGCGTACAATCCAATGTTTATGACTGTATTCTTACCGATGAAGCGCACCGCCTTAACTTGAAATCCGGACTGTATGCGAACCAAGGAGAGAACCAGATCAAGGAAATCATCAATGCAGCAAAGATTAGTGTCTTTTTCATTGATGAGGATCAGCGCGTAACGACAAGAGACATCGGTACTGTCGATGCGATCATAGAGCAAGCAAATCTACTGGGCTCGACAGTCCATCGAGGTGAGAGTTTGACTCTTACCTCACAATTCCGCTGTAATGGGTCCGACGGATATATAGCTTTTCTGGATGATCTTTTAGGAATACGCAGTACTGCAAACCGGGATTGTTTCGATCTAGATTATGATATCCGAGTTTTTGATGACGCATGTAAAATGCGTGAAGCATTGCGAAAAAAGAATGGTAACAACAAAGCCAGAATGATCGCAGGGTATTGCTACGATTGGATCAGTCGAAATGACAAATCTAAGATGGATATTGTCCTTCCCGGAGGATTTGAGGCCCAATGGAACTTCG
>JAFUBI010000055.1 GCA_017460285.1 Oscillospiraceae bacterium
ACAGTTGTATATTAAAGATCTTCTTCATAGGATTGCAGATGAAGACATCAAAGAGGTTATCATGGCTACCAATCCGACCGTGGAAGGAGAATCTACAGCAGTTTATATTGGGAAACTGATCAAACCTTTTGGTGTAAAAGTAACAAGGCTTGCTACGGGTGTCCCGGTTGGCGGGAATCTGGAATATGCTGATGATATCACCTTATATAAGGCATTAGAGGGCAGGAGTGAATTGTAAGATTCTCTCCAAATAATTGAAATATTCAGGAGATCGTTCATTTGGCATCAAAAGATAAAAAAGATACCAAAACAATCGCTGAGAATCGCAAAGCTCGACATGAATATTATGTCCTTGAGAGTTTTGAAGCAGGGATAGGACTGTACGGGACAGAAGTCAAATCGATTCGAGCAGGTAATGTGAATCTTAAGGATTGTTATTGCCGTGTCATAGATGGCGAGATGATCCTTTTAGGGATGCATATCAGTCCCTATGAGCACGGGAATATATTCAATCGGGATCCGGAAAGACCTAGACGTTTGTTGATGCATAAGAAAGAGATCTTACGGCTTTATGGACAGGTCAAACAGGAGGGTCTTGCATTGATCCCGTTATCCTTGTATTTTAAAGGCAGTAGGGTAAAAGTACAGTTGGGTTTATGTAAAGGCAAAAAACTTTACGATAAAAGGGCTGCTGAAGCGGAACGTGAAATGAAAAGAGTCGCTGAACGGGCTATGAAAGATAGGAGAAATTTGGAATGAAAAACCCTGAGGTAGTATTTACGATGATGGATGGGAGGGTAATGAAGGGAGAATTGTTCCCGGATGTTGCCCCTAATACAGTTAACAATTTTATTTCTTTAGCCAATAAAGGTTTCTATGATGGGCTGATCTTCCATCGTGTGATACCGGGATTCATGATCCAGGGCGGAGATCCGGAAGGAATGGGTTATGGTGGACCTGGCTACTCAATTCCTGGAGAATTTACAATGAATGGATTTCATAACGAACTCAAACATACACCGGGTGTGCTGTCAATGGCTCGATCTGGTCATCCGGACAGCGCAGGAAGTCAGTTCTTTATTATGGTAGCGGATGCACCTCATTTAGATGGTCAGTATGCTGCTTTCGGAAAGATCAATGAAAATGTAGAAACGGCTATAGCTATCTCAAAAGTCGACAGAGATTTCAGGGATAGACCTTTTGAGCCTCAAGTCATAGGAAGCGTACGTGTTGAGACTTTTGGAGAAGAGTATCCGGAACCAATTAAGAAATAGTTTGGGGATGTAAAGGTTTCGACGGGGATTTCGAAGCAGGGGAAGCGAGCAACGGCGGGGAACCGTTTATAACTCTCCAGTTTAAAAATAACTGACAACGAATTAGTTGCAGTAGCAGCTTAACGCTGCTCGTCATTGCCGGCGATATCGCATAACTGGTGATGGCGTAGAATTATGCGGTGAACGTGAGAAAAGCAAAGCTTTGAGTTTTTCCATGTATTATATGAAGCTACTGAAGATACTGTGCGTCGATCCACCGTATCTAAGGGAATGTTAAAGGTCGACTGCGCTCGGAGACGCTCGTGTGGAAAGATTTTCGGACGGGAGTTCAATTCTCCCCATCTCCACCAAAAAGACCTCGTCCTTGCGGACGGGGTCTTTTTCAGAAGAAAGAGGTCACTCAATTGGCAGAATATCGCAGGACACACTCTGTTGGATTTAGCGAGGAATATCTTTCAAAAAAGAATTGCCTTAAAAAGGCAAGAGAAATAATTGACAATCATTTTATCAACGGCATGACCGAATTGGAGATATCCCGAGAGATCTTTTTCCATGCTTGGGCATATCATTTTGCAGTCTGGGCGGAGCAAAGAAAACTTCATATGTTTTCCATAGTGAGACGTGCTGCTGATCCTATCGATCTTGCAGATGGTGGGGATACTATGATTCGGCGATTCATATATTTGGTGTTTTGGATGCTTCCTATTGGGAGATGAGAAAGAATAACTATCAATTTGGAGCACTAACCGTTATTTAGGATAAAGAAAAGCGAGGTATACAAGTGGAATACATAATTTTTGACCTGGAATGGAATCAACCTTCTTACAATAGTATTCGTGTTACCTCTCCAGTTTTTCTTGAAGGAGAGATCATTGAGATCGGAGCAGTGAAAACAAATGAAGATTGTGATTTGTTAGACACGTTTAAGATCATTATTACTCCGAAATACTACACAAAAATGAATTCCAACGTTTCAAAACTTACGGGTATCAAAAACAAAGATCTGATGCTCGGTATTGTCTTTCCCGATGCCTTTAGGGCATTTATGAAATGGTGCGGCAAGAACTCGGTTTTTATGAGTTGGTCTAATAATGATCTGAGGGTCCTTAGACAGAATTTAAGAGTCTTTAATATGGATCCAAATGAATATATGAAAGATGTTTTTGATCTCCAGCAGATTTTTGATAAGCAGATCTTGCATGAAGGTCGGGGATGCGGACTCAATGAGGCTCTTGAGAAGGTTGGAGAAAAGGGAATGGAAGCGCATGATGCGCTACATGATGC
>JAFUBI010000056.1 GCA_017460285.1 Oscillospiraceae bacterium
TACAATAAATACATAACTCTGAGAGGGACAATGCAAGCTGTTTGAAAAAAGACCGTCTTGGGTTAGTGGTAGTTTACCATTTTTGAGACCCCGAGTTTTTAACAAACATTTAAAAGAGGCTGTGAACCAACTTTCTCATTTTAGTGAGATAGTTTTGTCGCAGCCCCTTTTTTGAATAATAAAATATCAATAGAAAACGGAAAGAATGCTGATTCCGGCTAATAAACCTAAAACGAAGGTAATGATTCCGAAGACAAGTATAAAAGGATTTGCCTTTTTCTCGCGAATAGCACCCTCTGTTGGAGAATAATAAAGATCGATAGAGTCTCCTATCTTGAAGGATTCTTTTCGGCTGGAATTCACATTGCACCTGCGCAAAGTATCTGTACCGGAGAGAGCGTATTTGACAATAGGATAGTATGTGAATTTCGATCCACCAGAGAAACGACCTTGCTTGGATATCTGCCGCTCGTAGATCTCAACGATCTCGGAAGGTATGACCTCCAACTTTTTCCTTTTTAGATCCAGATAGTTGGCGATCATTCCTCCGCCTGAGCCTAACAGAATAAGTGATAAACATATCATGGCAGGTATTTCTTTTCCCTGAGTTTGAAAAAGAGCCAAAAGGATCAACAGTGCCCCTCCGACCATCGCAAGCCACGGGTGAAATAGCCATTCATTAACTCCATTTGTAAGAGAAGGTTCGCCGGTTACCTTATCAAAATACAATGTCACCTGTTGATTCGGTGCATATTCTACAGGTGATTTTATGATATGACGTTCTTTTTTGTTGCCGGATGGATTTGTGGATTCGATCGCTGTATCGAAATAATCAAACACCTGTCTACCATACTTATCATTCTTAGTAATGTGTTTGTTGTATTTTACGATTCCTTTACGGGTAGCGTCAGGGCGGTTGATCCTCAGGTATTCTCTGACTTGACCGGATGCCACAAGAAAGATCACGATTCCCGGGACAAAAAGCAGAAGTTGAGAAAAATCAGTCATATTTCCTCCAATTATTTTGGTTTTAAGGTACAATAAGAATTACGAAGAAAAAAAGGATGGCGGACTGGAAAGAATCAATAAAAAGGCATTATTTTTAGACTTGGATGGAACACTTCTTGATGATAAGAAGAATATCCCTCCTGAAAATGAGGCGGCTATTAAAGAAATGCTGGAGCGTGGACACAGCGTGATTATCACGACGGGGCGCCCGCTTTCAGGGGCAGTCTTTTTAGCTGAGCGTTTGGGACTAACGACTTCTGGTTGTTATCTTGTCGCTTATAATGGGGGGATACTATACGATACAGCTGCTGGCAAAGTGATTTATCGCAGTACATTACCTCTAGAAGCAGTAAGAAAAACATTTGAGGAGGCAAACCGGCGCGGGATCCACATCCAAACATATCGTGATCCTAAAGTGCTTGTTGAGCCAAGATGTGACGACGAAGCGATACGGATCTATTGTGAAAAGATTCATGTGGATTATGAAGTGATAAACAGTATCAACGACCTTGAGCAAGAACCTGTCAAGATGCTGATCATAGATTTTAATGATCCGACACCGTTAGAAGAATTCAGAGAATGGATAGCATCCTGGGCATCGGAAAGCATTGACACCTTTTTTTCCTGCAATGAATATGTTGAGATCGTTCGAAAAGGATTGAACAAGGGTAATGCTGTGGTCCAGATGGCAAAGATCCTTCAGATCCCGGTAGAGAATACTATCGCTGCGGGTGATGCAGCGAACGACATCACGATGATTCGAGCATCCGGTGTTGGGTGTGCGATGGCGAATGCAGCTGAAGAAGTAAAAAAGTGCGCAGACTATATTACTGAGTTGGACAACAATCAAGGAGGAGTCGCAGAGATAATCAAGCGCTTTATCCTGGATTAAAAGTTAATCATCATGCAAGGGGACAAGTATAATATTTGTCCCTTTTTGTTTTAGATGCTCAATGATGACCGGATCTGCTAATTCATCCGTTATCAGCGTGTAATCGCAATCATAAGTGCAGCTGCCATAAGAATTGCCTCTATCTGCACGAGAATGTAGTTTGGTATGATCCGCAACGATGAAAACGTGTTGGCGTGTTTTTCTTATCATTACTTCGTTGATGCCGATTTCAGTAGGGATATCATAGACGAACTCTGCATCTTCATAAACAGCTGCACAACCAATGAAGGTCTTATCTGCTGAAGTTTCCAGAATACTTTGCATCGTTAGCTCGCCAATTAGTATTCTTCCACGAAGATCACCACCAGTAAGACGTACGGTAACATTTTCTGGATAATCCGAGCCTACCGTCCATCCATTATTCGTGATGACATGGACTTTTTTATTCCCGACATAATGAAGAAGGTTTAATGCAGTTTGACTTCCGTTAATAAAGAGCGTATCTCCGCTGTTCACGTAAGAAGCAGCGTACTTGGAAATACGATCTCTGCAAGTCGTTATTTCGGAATTCAGTTTTCGAGTGTTGTAATACTCGTCAATTGTTGCTGCTCCTCCGTGCGTGCGGTGCAGTTGTCCTTTATCTTCAAGGAACTGCAAGTCTCTACGGACGGTCATAAGGGAGATACCAAAGATAGAAGCGAGTTCTTCTGAGCGAACTTCACCTCTTTCGCGAACGTATCTTGCTATACTCTGTTGACGGATATCAACGCTTTTCTTATCCTTTTTCATCGGTGTCACCTGTTAATTTGCTGAATGATCTCTAAAAGGTCAGAGTAATCTGTAAAGAACGGCACGATCTCATTTTGCGGGTTCGAGGGCGAAACATAATCGACTGGCAATGTGGCACCCGCTGGAAGAGGGACTCTATCGGGTCGAAACCACAGAGCCTCCATTCCCGCATTTAAAGCTCCTTTAATATCATGATTCAAACTATCTCCAATATATAAACACAAGGAGGGATCACAATTTGCTTTGTGAGCGCAAAACAGGAACATTTCCTTTTCAGGCTTCTCGTGATCAGCTTCTTCACTGGATACGACAAAATTGAAATATTGCAATAGACCTAGTTTCGTAAGTTTGCGGAATTGGATATAAGAAGTCATATTGGTACCAATGCCAATCGTAATACCTTCTTTGCGCAATTGAACCAGAGCTTCTAACAGACCTTTATAAGGCTTGGCATGATCGATCAATGTGTTCCAATAAATGTCATACATATTTAAAACATGTGGGTATAATGGTAAGCCCTCATTTTCCAATATGCGCTGGAAGCGGATGAGACGGTTATGAATGGCAGCTTTCTTACCAAGTTGGTCTTCGATCTCGTTATATGCCGCTTTGATTTTTGCAGCCGTATCATTTTTATCCCAATAAAAATGATCTTTTGTGTAAGCCTCAAGAGCACTCATTGCAAACGCATGAGCGCTGTCGTAATCATATAAAGTATTATCAATATCAAAAATAACGGATTTAACCATAAAACACCCAGTAATATAAATATTCAAAAACCGGAATGCACCTAGGTTCGAATGATCTCGGTGTATTCCGGTTAATGAATATTCCCACTGCCACCCATATGAGATTCTTTATATGGGTGGCAGGAACATCCGAAAAAAGGATTTTATATTAATCGAGAAGGTCTAACTCCTGAAGAGCAGCTTCGATCTCTTTGTCAGACATAACGTTCTTAAGTGGAATGACGATCTTGCCGGCTGCAGCAAGCTCTTCAAAATTCTTAGCGAATGTGCGTGCACAGAAAACTACATCGTAGTTGCGAGCTGCGCTTTTTCCCTCAGAAACGGAGCAATGACGGAGTTCAGCAGGTTTAATGTCATGTTTTTTCATAACTTTCTTTATTGCGTTTTCCATCATGAGCGATGAACCAGCACCATTTGCACAACATGCAAGGAGCTTCTTGTTATCGAGTTTTGCCATTTACAAATCCTCCAATTTTAAATCGGCGAGGCCGTTGTTTACAAAGTCATTATATACAAAAAATGTAGTCAATAAAAGGAAGAAAGAGAATAAAACAAGTGCTGAAAAGATTTCAGAAAAAGTGTGATACAGGAGAAGGGAGAAGGCGACGACAGAAATATGAGGCTGATGGTGGGATGCCGATTTTGATGTCGGCATCCCATTTGATAAATCAGTCAGTAAAGTGAGATTATGCTTTCTTCTTTTCCTTATACTCGACATATGCGTCGTAGTCTTCCGTGATCAGGAAGTAGCCTTCCGGATCCATACGATACTCGATCTGAGGAATCGCCAAAAGTACAACAACGACAAGAGCAACACCAAAATACCCAAGATATCGCATTGCGACGGTGAACAGAGGCCATACGGTATCCCAGTCGAACATTCCAAGATACCCGCCATAGTTAGCAAGTCCTACCCAGCCAGCGATAAGAGCAGATCCAAATACCTGGATCAGACCAGAGCAGAAAGGAATTGCCAAGCAGGCTTTGATTCCGCCTTTCTCATTTGCTACCAGACCGATCGTTGCGTTATCAAAGAACACTGGAACGAATCCGCAGATGATCAATGTGGGAGATCCGACAAGAATCAAGGTAACAATTGCTACCAACTGTCCAGCAAGACCAGCAAGGAAGCCGAAGGTTACAGCGTTGGAATCGCCAAATCCATAGCATACTGCGCAGTCAACACCCGGTACGGATGCGGGCAGGAGCTTATCAGCGATTCCTTGGAAGGAAGCTGTAAGTTCAGAAACGAATGTGCGAACACCAAGTTGCAGGATTGCAAGATAAACAGCAAACTGCAGGGAGGTGTTGAAAATATAGTACGCAAAGTTCTCAGTTTCTTTTGTAGCGCCGCTTGCTACAAAGAAAGGTTTGCCGATAACGAGCATGATGATTCCAAAGAAAACAGTCATGAGGATAGCAGTACAAACCATGTTCTCATTGAAGATAGAGAAGAAGCCGGGCATCTCGAGGTCACCAACTTTCTTGACCTTCTTTTTGCCGCCTTTATCGCCAAAGAGTTTCTCAGCCAGCCAGGACCCTAAGCGGATACCAAACATCTGCTGGTGAGCAATAGCAAAACCCGCACCTTCTGTCAGTTCCTGCATCGGCTTTACAGTCAAATTGGATCCAACAGCCCAGTATGCACCGAGAATAACAGACATTACGATAAGAAGGGCAACGTTGTTATCGCGGAGTGAAGGAAGAGCAAACAGGATGAGCCAATAAGCTGTTGCTGCCTGCTGAACCTGAACATGGCCGGTTGTGAACAGTGTGCGGCATTTTGTGATTTTGTTGAAACGTACCAAAAGGATGTTGACTATGAAGGCAATAAGCAACAATGTCATTACCTGAGCAAATCCTTTTCCAAAAGTCTCCTCAACACCTGCTGTAACTGCGTTTTGTCCATAATAGGGGTCGATAACGCAGGCAGTGAGGTTGAAACGGTCCTTCAAACCTGCAAGGATAGGACGGAAATTGCTGGTCAAACCACCGGAACCGACATTCAAAATCAGCATTCCAATGATCGCTTTTAATGTGCCAGCCAAAGTGTCGTACCACTTTTTACCCATGAGGCAGTAGCCGACAAGAGTAAGGAAGCCGACCATATACGGAGCTTTCTGCAAAATGTAGGTTGCAAAAAAGTTCCAAATCGCGCTTAAAATTTGCATTACTTTTTTCTCCTTTATTTATTTCCTCTTTAAAAAATATGAATTACCCGCAGCGTACGGGAGATTCTAGAAAATAGTGAAGATCACTCCTCTTCACAGGGATACTTTTCTTCTGCTGCAAGAATATCTTCGGGAGTCCGTGCAGCTTGAAGAGCATCTAATAAGTCGTCATTCACAAATATCTGCGACAATTGCATGATGTTATCAGTGTGTTCATCTGGATTTGAAGCAGAGAGTGTAAAGAATAAGTTTGCTTCCTTTTTCTCTCCATCTTCGTCATAACCGAAGTCAATGAGTTTATCTGAGACCATAAAACCGATTCCAGTCTTATAAGCTCCTTCCGCATTTTCGGTCGTGTGCGGCATTGCAACATTGTGGTCGAAGACTACATAAGGACCATATTTTTCAATACATGCGACTATTTGCTTGTAATAGTCCTCACTTACAGTCCCATCTGCAACAAGGGGTTCTGCACTTAAGCGAACAGCTTCTTGCCAGGTCACGCCCTCTCCATCGATAAAACGATAGTGTTTTTTCTCAACTATGTCTTTGAATACACTTCCCATTCAGTTTTACCCTCCTTTCGCAGTAATCGTACTTTATAAATGAACGAAAATCAATCAATATATGTTCGATTTTTGATAGTTTAGCAATAAAATTAAAAAGTTTGTTAATTATTCACAATGGACGCAAGGGGAAAATATACAATATGACTAATGTCAAAATAGACATATATTCGTGCTATTTATTGTTGAATGTCACAAAAATATGAGGATTGTGGGTTTAAAAAGCGGTAAATTTGTTGTTTGGTATTGACCGAGAGGGTATTTAGAACGTATTATACAGAAAACGAGATCCCTGACGCGGTTATGAGCGTTATATGGTAGATTTACACGTATGTGTTAACTATATGTGCGATTGCGGCGCCGGGTGACTCATTGGTTCAAATAACGTATACTTGGTACACAGGAATACATTTTAATTTTAGGAGGAAACTATGAGCAAGATCAGCGAAATGACAAGAGAGAAATGGGTCATGAGCACATTCCCGGAATGGGGGACATGGTTAACTGAAGAAATTGAAAACTGGGATGTAAAACCTGGCACAGTTGCTATGTGGTGGCTTGGATGCGTCGGTATGTGGTTTAAGACGCCAGGCGGCGCGAATATTACTGTCGACTTATGGGCAGGAAACGGTAAGCGCACACATGGTGATGGTAAAATGAAGGTCGGACATCAAATGGCAAATATGGCTGGCGTTCGTGCTATGCAGCCAAATCTTAGAAATGTTCCTTTTGTTATTGATCCATTCATGATCAACCATTTGGACGCTGTTTTAGCGACGCACTATCATCAGGATCATATGAGCGCTGAACTTGCTGCTCATGTTGTTAACAGTGGTATGACAACAACAGATGAAAATGGCAATGAGATCCCAGTACCCTTTATTGGAGCACAGAAATGTGTGGACTATTGGGTAAGTTGGGGCGTTCCTGCTGACCGTTGCATAGTAGTGAAACCAGGCGATGTAATTAAGATCAAAGATATAGAGATCCTTGCTGTAGACTCTTTTGACCGTACATGTATCGTCACTACAGATTCGACTGGACCAGACCGTGAAGATCTTCGTGGCAAATGTCCAACGGATATGGATGAAAAAGCAGTGAATTACATCATTAAAACACCAGGCGGGAACATTTATCACAGCGGAGATTCCCATTATTCCATTTATTTTGCTAAGCATGGCAAAGATTATGATATCGATGTTGCGACAGCAGCTTTTGGTCTGAATCCGATCGGCATTCAGGACAAGATGGAAGCTACGGATGTGCTTCGTATGGCTGAAGCTCTGCAGTGCAAAGTAGTCATCCCGATCCATCACGACGTATGGACAAACTTCCAGGCAGATGTGAACGAGATCAAAGTCCTTTGGGAAATGAGAAAAGATCGTCTGGATTATAAGTTCCATCCGTTCTTCTGGGAAGTTGGCGGACATTATGTGTATCCTGATGACAAAGATCGTATGGCTTACCATCATGACAGAGGATTCCACGACTGTTTCGAGTATGAACCGAACACGCCTTATCGCAGTGTTCTTTAAAAACTCATAACCTATAAAAAATCAATTGCATCGGCTCTAAAAGAGCCGATGCAATAAAACTAGAGAGGAAAAGCTATGAGAGCAGTAAAAAAGGTTATCGATCATTTGAATAAATGTTACGCTGTAGCGGAATTTGATTATGATGGCGAAAGACATTTGATCTCTGCTGCAGAAAAAACAGATCCGTGCTATGTATATAACTTGGATGGCGATCGCGTCGATACGCTTTGGGAAGGACCTGGCGGTGTTATGACCCTTTGTCAATATCCGCTTTCAGATGCAGGAGAGCCAGTTCTTTTGGCAACACAGAAGTTTTATTCTCCCAATAATTCTGCAGAAGCCAAGATAGTGTATTATACAAGAGAAGGTGCTGTTTGGAAGTGCAACGTGCTATGTGACTTGCCCTTTGTCCATAGGTTTGGAATCGTTGAACGGAATAGAGTTTACTATTTAGTTGCATGCACTTTAAAGTCTGCTCATGCTTTTAAGGACGACTGGACTTGTCCTGGACGCATTTGGGTGGCAGAACTACCCGAAAATATCCGTGATTATGATGAAAGCAATATGCTTGAGTTTAAACCTCTCGTAAGTGGTCTTTTCAAGAATCATGGCTTTTGCCGATGTGAAGAAGAAGGATACAGCTTCGTATTAGTTGGGACCGAAAATGGTGTTTACAAAGTAACTCCTCCAGCTAGCAGTGAGGGAGAATGGTCTGCTGAATGTATCCTCGATGTCCCAACCAGTGACATGCTGTACCAGGATTACGATGGAGACGGAGAAAAGGAGCTCTTGATCTTGTCACCCTTCCACGGAGATACGCTGTCCGTATATAAGAGGGTCAACGGAAAATATGAAAACGTATTTACATTTGGAAGAAAACTTCCGTTCCTTCATGCAATTTGGGGCGCAACTGTGTCTGGCAAGGAATATGCCTTTATAGGTAACAGACAAGCAGATAGAGAACTTTTTGCCCTCCATTATGATGGTGAGTATGTATTGGATGTGCTCGATACCGGGGCTGGTCCAGCGAACTGTATGTTCTATAAAGATGGTGAAAAGAACATGTTGATCGCGTCTAACCGCGAAACAGATGAAGTTGCTCTATATGAATTATTTGTGTGATCGAGGTGACAAATGGAGTATTCATTAGGTCTTTACGAAAAGGCTATTCCTGTTGGATATGATTTTCCCCAAATGTTTCAAATCGCTAAGGAGACTGGTGTTGATCGGCTTGAGATCAGTGTGGATGAGACGGATTGGCGACTGGAACGGTTGGAGTGGGATGCTGACAAACAGCGTGAAGTAGGAAGGATATCGCGGTCAATGGACGCACCTCTTCTTACTATGTGTTTGTCTGGGCATCGCAAGTATCCTTTCGGAGCCCACGACGAGGGTACCAGAAAACGTTCCATGGAAATAATGGAAAAGGCAATCCGCTTTGCGGACAACGCAGGCATCTCTATCATTCAACTTGCCGGATATGATGTTTATTACGAGCAGGGGGATGACGATACTCGTAAATGGTTCTCTGAGAATCTGAGAAAAGCAACGGAAATGGCTGCAAAATATGGTGTTGTGTTAGCTTTTGAGACGATGGAAACCCCCTTTATGGATACTGTTTGTAAATCCATGAAGTACGTGAATGAGATCGGTTCACCGTGGCTTGGCGTTTATCCGGATATTGGTAACCTCAAAAATGCCTCAGTGTTGTATAATACTGATGTCGTGGAGGATATGA